>JBJTWS010000201.1:0-9706 GCA_046081905.1 Synechococcus sp.
ACGAATCGCTCAAGGAGCGGGTGCTGGATATTCCTCCGCAGCAGTGCATCACCCGCGACAACGTGGCGATCGAGGTGGATGCGGTGGTGTACTGGCAGCTGCTGGAGCATTCGCGCGCCTACTACGCCGTGGACAATCTCCAGGCGGCGATGGTGAACCTGGTGCTCACCCAGATCCGCGCCGAGATGGGCAAGCTCGACCTCGACCAGACCTTCACCACCCGCCAGGAGGTGAACGAGGCCCTGCTCCAGGAGCTCGATCAGGCCACCGATCCCTGGGGCGTGAAGGTGACCCGGGTGGAGCTGCGCGACATCCAGCCCTCCCAGGGGGTGCAGCAGGCGATGGAGAAGCAGATGACCGCCGAGCGGGAGAAGCGGGCCTCGATCCTGCGTTCGGAAGGGGAGCGCGAGTCCGCACTCAACAGCGCCAAGGGCAAGGCGGAGGCCCTGGTGCTCGATGCCAAGGCCAAGCAGGAGGCCCTGCTCCTGGAGGCGGAGGCCCAGGCCAAGCAGCAGATGCTGCTGGCCCAGGCACGGGCCTCGGCGGCGGCCGAACTGGCCCGGGCGATCGAGGAGCATCCGGCCGCGGCCGAGAGCCTGCGGCTGCTGCTGGCCAAGGACTGGATGGCGATGGGCCAGGAGCTCGCCCGCTCCCAGAACGGCACCGTGCTGATGGTGGATCCCCAGAGTCCGGCCTCGCTGCTCACCGCCCTCAAGGGCCTGCAGGAGAAGGGCTGATCAGCCGGCCAGCACCCCCTGCAGCCCCTCCAGGTAGAGCAGGGCGGTGCAGAGCAGGGCGCCGATCCAGCAGAGGCTGCGCAGGGGCGGCAGGTTGGCCACGTAGGCGCCGATGTAGAGCAGCCGCAGCAGCGGATGCAGCCACGCCGCCAGGCTGAGCAGCGGATGGGCACCGGCCAGGGCGGCGGGGCTCACCAGGCAGAGCAGGCAGGCTGGAGCGTGCAGGGTGAAGGCCTCGAAGCCGTTCTGGTGCGCCCAGCTGGCCCGTTTCCCCCAGGCGGGCAGCCGCTCGAACATCGCCCGCGGAGCCGCCAGGTCCGTGAGCTGGAAGTCGGCCTGGCTGCGGGCCGCGCCGAGGGGCACAAGAGACAGGATCACCACCGCCCCGGAGAGCACCAGGGAGGCGGCGCAGGCCCCAGTGGCGCAGGCCCCAGTGGCGCCCGCCTGTGCGAGGGATGCCGGCAGGCTGCTGAGCTGGATCATCCGGTGGGGCGGCAGGCGGGGAGCCCGTTCTAGGGCGGCCGCGACGGAGCCCGCTTCAGCCGGCCGCGGCTGCCCCTCCCGCCGCCCAGATCCGGGCCTGCTCGGCGTGGGCCGCATCGAAGAACCGGCTCTCGGCCTGGAGAAAGCGGTAGGCCAGCCTGTGGGCCAGCTTCTGCCAGGCGGCATCCCCCAGCACCGCCACCCGCACGGGCGTGCGGCGATGCTCGCGGAACAGGGCGAGATGGTCGGCGAGGGGACTGAGGCCCAGCCAGCCGTCGAACTCCCGGAGGTCGATCAGCAGATGTACCGGCGCGCAGCGGCTGAACAGAGCGGCCAGCTCGTCGTCGATGCGGTCGTAGGCGGCGGGCTCCAGCTGGCCGATCAGGCGAACCCGGATCACACCGTTTTCCTCCTCGAGATGGATCGTGCCGAGCGATTCCGCCAGCCAGAGGCAGGCCTCCTGCTCCTGTGCCCGATCAAACAACCGCAGCGGACAGGGCAGCAGCGGGGCGAACGCCGCCAGCGCGGCCCGCAGCCAGGCCACCTCGCAGACCACCGCGATCCGCTCGAAGCCCCGCCAGTGGCGCAGCCCGGCCCGGGTGTCCTCCCAGATGGCCGCGGGGCCGTAGCCCTCGAAGCTGTCTTCGAAGCGCATCAGCAGCTTCACCCGGTCGTGCTCCCCGATCGCCCGCTCCAGCTCGGGGACGAGCACCTGGTCGTAGTCTTCGCGGTGGATCATTCCCGAGAGGGCGAAGCCCAGGGTTCCCTCGGGCAGCCCCTGCATGGTCTCGATCATCGGGATCCTCCACCGGCTGTCTGAACCCTAGGTTCAGCGGTTCCGGGGCTGACGGAAGGCGAAGCTGCCGGCCTCCAGGCTCACCCGCACGTCGCCGTCGCTGTCGATCCCCCAGCGGCCCAGGTAGCGGGTTCCGCCCAGGAACACCTCGGCGGAGTCGTCGTCCCAGAGCACCACGGTGCGGGTGAGGCCGCCCGGCTCGATCAGATCGAACACCCTGTCGCCGTTGGCATTGGTGCGGGCCACCACGCGGCAGCGGGCCGGCAGGAGTTGCTCGGCATTCGGCGTCTGCTGGAACCAGCAGGTGGGTTCATCGGGGGAGCCCTGGTGCGCCGCCTCCGCTGCCTCCTCTGCCTGCTTGGTTTCTCCGGAGCCGGTTTCCCCAGGAGCTTCCGGGGAGGGAGGGCGGTTAAGGAAGGTTTCCAACACGGCACTGGCAATCGCGAAGTTCAGCCCCTCGCTGTTCCGCAGCTTGAAGGTGGCCATGCCCACCACGCAGCCGCTGGTATCGAGCACCGGGCCGCCGGAATTGCCCGGGTTGATGGCCGCATCGATCTGCAGCAGCTGGCCCTGCTCCCGCAGGCTGCTCACCACCCCCCGGCTGAGGCTGAACTCCAGGCCCTGGGGGGCTCCGATCGCCACGATGTCGCTGCCCACGGCCACCGGTGTGCTCTTGAGCCGCAGCACCTGGCCCCGCTGGCCCCGCACCTCCAGCAGGGCCAGATCGGTGAGCGGCGATTCCCCGTCGGCCCGGGCCAGCACCGTGGCGGTGTCGCGGCTGCCGTCGGCCCAGCGGAGGGTGGCGCGCTCGGCGCCGTTCAGCACGTGGGCATTCGTGAGCAGCAGGGTGGTGCCGCCCTGCTGGCGAACCACGAAGGCGCTGCCCTCGGTGGTGCTCGTCTCCACCACCGCCACGGCCGGCTGGGCGCGGCGGAACAGGGCCTCCGGCCGGTAGCCCCGTTCGCCCACTCCGGTGCTGGCGCCACCCCGGCCGGCGGCGCCGCTTCCGTTCGTTTCGCCTCGCCCCCCGGCGAGCGGCGCAGCACGGGCACGCAGGCGGCCAGGCTCCCCAGGGCCAGGAGCAGGCCGGCGCCCAGTGCCAGCGCCCGACTGCAGCGGTGCTTCGCCGTGCCCATCGGCCCTGGCTGGTGCGCTCGGCTCCAGGCTAGGCAGAGCCCTGGGGGCACGCAGAGCCCTTTCCTAGGCTGGGGTGGCCCTTGCCTGCGCCCGCTCCATGGCTGAAAGCTTCTCCTTCGACGTTGTCTCCGACTTCGACCGCCAGGAGCTGGTGAACGCCGTGGACCAGGTGCGCCGCGACGTGGGCACCCGCTACGACCTCAAGGACTCCAACACCGAGATCAGCCTGGAGGAGGGGAGCCTCACGATCACCACCGCCAGCGACATGACCCTGCAGGCGGTGGAGGACGTGCTGCGCCAGAAGGCCACCAAGCGCAACCTCTCGCTCAAGATCTTCGATTTCCAGAGCCCCGAGCCGGTGGGCGGCAACCGCGTGCAGCAACTGGTGAAGCTGCGCCGCGGCCTCAGCAAGGAGCTCGCCAAGGACCTCAGCAAGGTGGTGCGCGACAACCTCAAGAAGGTGACCGTCTCGATCCAGGGGGAGAGCCTGCGCATCACCGGCAAGAGCAAGGACGATCTCCAGGCGGCGATCAACCTGCTGCGCCAGCAGGACGTGGAGGTGCCGCTCCAGTTCGAGAACTACCGCTGAGGCCCCCGGCCGATGGCGGCTCCGCTCTGGCGGTTCTGGATCGATCGCGGCGGCACCTTCACCGATCTGGTGGGGCGCGGGCCCGATGGCGAGCTGGTGGTGCGCAAGGTGCTCTCGGTGCAGCCCGATCGCACGGGGGATCCCGCCGTGGCCGCCATCCGCGCGGTGCTGGGCCTGCCGGAGGGGGCGATCCCTCCGGGCTGGATCGAGGAGGTGCGGCTCGGCACCACCGTGGCCACCAACGCCCTGCTGGAGCGCCGCGGTGAGCCGGTGCTGCTGCTGATCAACCGCGGCCTGGCGGATCTGCCCTGGATCGGCGATCAGCACCGCCCCGATCTCTTCGCCCTGCGGATCGAGCGGCCCCGGCCGTTGCTGGAGCAGGTGCTGGAGGTGGAGGGCCGGCTTGCCGCCGACGGCAGTGAACGGGAGCCGCTGGTGCTCGATGACGCCCTGGCGGAGGCCGTGCGGGCCGCCCGCGCAACGGGCCTGCGCAGCTGTGCGGTGGCGCTGCTCCACGCGGCCCGCAACCCGGCCCACGAACGCCGCCTCGGGGACTGGCTGGCGTCGTTCGGCTTCGAGCAGGTGGTGCTCTCCCATCAGGTGAGCGCCCAGCCGCGGCTGCTGCCCCGCTGCCAGACGGCCCTGGCGGAGGCCTCGGTGGCCCCGGTGCTGCGGCGCTACCTGGCCCAGGTGGAGCAGGCCCTGGGACCTGCCACCCGGCTGCGGGTGATGCAGTCGAGCGGGGGGCTGGCCGCCCCCGGCCAGCTGCTCGCCAAGGACACGATCCTCTCGGGGCCCGCCGGCGGCATGGTGGGCGCCGTGCAGGCTGCCCGCCAGGCGGGATTTGCCGCGGTGCCGCTGGTGGGCTTCGACATGGGGGGCACCTCCACCGATGTGTTCCACTTCGATCCCCGCCGCGGTGCCCTCGCCTGGGAGCGCAGCAGCGAAACCGAGATCGCCGGGCAGCGGCTGCAGGCCGCGATGCTGCCGATCCACACCGTGGCGGCCGGCGGCGGCTCGGTGCTGCACTTCGATGGCGAGCGGCTGCAGGTGGGGCCCCACTCCGCCGGCGCCGATCCCGGCCCCGCCTGCTACCGCCGCGGCGGGCCGCCCACGATCACCGACGCCAACCTGCTGCTCGGCCGCCTGGTGGTGGAGCGCTTTCCGCCGGTGTTCGGTCCGGCGGGGGATCAGCCTCCCGATCGCGAGGCCACCCGGCGGGCCTTGGCGGCCCTGGCGGAGGCGATGGGGCCGGCCTTCACGCCCGAACAGGTGGCCGAGGGGGCCCTGGCGGTGGCGGTGGAGCGCATGGCCGAGGCAATCCGCCGCATCTCGATCCAGCGGGGCCACGACCTGCGGGCCGCGGTGCTGGTCTGTTACGGCGGGGCGGGGGGGCAGCACGCCTGCCGGCTGGCCCGGGCCCTGGGGGTGCGTCAGGTGCTGCTCCATCCCCTCGCCGGGGTGCTCTCGGCCTACGGCATCGGCATGGCGGAGCAGCGCCAGCTGCTGCAGCGCAGCCTGCGGCGTTCCCTGGGGGCCGCCCTCCTGGCGGAGCTGCCGCCGCTGGTGGAGGCCCTGCAGGCCCAGGGACGGGCTCGGCTGGAGGCCACCGGCGATTCGCTGGAGGATCTGGTGGTGCAGGCGCAGCTGGAGCTGCGGCTGGAGGGCAGTGAGCAGGGGCTCTGGCTGCCCTGGCCCGCTGGGGAGGAGGAGCTGCGGCAGGGGTTCGCGGCGGCCCACCGGGAGCGCTTCGGCTACGTGCCTGAGGAGCCCCGCCTGCAGGTGGAAACCCTGGAGGTGGAACTGGTGAGCGGCCGGCAGGGGCCGGGGCCGCTGCGGCTCCCCGCCGCCGGCCCGGCCGCGGCCGAGCCGGAAGCCGAGCAGCCCCAGTCCGCCAGCCTCTACCTCCCTGATCGGGGCTGGTGCTCGGTGCCCCTCTGGGACCGGGACCGGCTGCCGGGCGGCCTGCGGCTGGAGGGGCCGGCCCTGATCGCCGAGGCCACCGGCCTGGTGGTGCTGGAGCCCGGCTGGTGTGCCCGCCTGCTGCCCGGTGGTGAGCTGCTGCTGGAAGACACAGCGGCGGCCGGTGCCCCGGCGGAGCCCGCCGCCCGGCCCGAGTCCGCGGCGCCCCAGGACGCGGAAGCCCCCGGGCGGCCGGATCCGGTGCGGCTGGAGCTCTACAACCACCGCTTCTCCGCCATCGCGGAGCAGATGGGGGTGCGGCTGCAGCAGACCAGCCAGTCGGTGAACATCCGCGAGCGGCTCGATTTCTCCTGCGCCCTCTTCGATCGCGAGGGGCGCCTGGTGGCCAACGCCCCCCACATCCCGGTGCACCTCGGCTCGATGGGGGCGAGCGTGGAGAGCCTGCGGCGGGCCGTGGCGGAGGGGACCCTGCCGCCCCTGCGCCCCGGCGATGCCGTGGCCAGCAACGACCCCTACGACGGCGGCACCCACCTGCCGGACATCACCGTGATCACGCCGGTGTTCGCTCCCACCGATCCCGCCGCCGGTGCGGCCACTTCCGCGCCGGTGCTGTTCGTGGCCTGCCGCGGCCACCACGCCGATGTGGGCGGCAGCACCCCCGGCTCGATGCCGCCCTTCAGCCGTTCGATCGAGGAGGAGGGCCTGCGGCTGCGCAACGTGCCCCTGCTGGTGGCCGGGGCCTTCGATCGGCAGGGCTGGTGGCGGCGGCTCACCGAGGCCAGCCCGCCGGTGCGCAACCCCGCCCAGCTCCTGGCCGACCTCCAGGCCCAGGTGGCCGCCAACCAGCTCGGGGTGGCGGAGCTGCAGGGTCTGATCGCCCGGGAGGGCCTGGCGGAGGTGCAGGCCTACACGGGCCATGTGCAGGCCAACGCGGCCGAGGCGGTGCGCCGCCTGCTGGCCCGGCTCGAGGGCGGCCGCCACCGGCTCGAGCTCGACGACGGGTCCGTGATCGCCGTGGAGGTTCGCGTCGACCGCCGCGCCCGCCGGGCGGTGGTGGATTTCAGCGGCTCCTCCCCCCAGCGGCCCGACAACCGCAATGCTCCCCTGGCGGTGACCCGCGCCGTGGTGCTCTACGCGTTCCGCTGCCTGGTGGGGGAGGCGATTCCGCTCAATGCCGGCTGCTTCGAGCCGCTGGAGATCGTGGTGCCGCCGGGCTCGCTGCTGCATCCGCGGCCGCCGGCGGCGGTGGTGGCCGGCAATGTGGAAACCTCCCAGGCGGTGGCCAATGCCCTGTTCGCCGCCCTCGGGGTGATGGCCGCGGCCCAGGGCACGATGAACAACCTCAGCTTCGGCAACGAGCGCTGCCAGTACTACGAAACCCTCTGCGGCGGCACCGGCGCCGGAGTGGACCTGGCGGGGGTGGGCTTTGCCGGTGCCTCGGCCGTGCAGAGCCACATGACCAACTCCCGCCTCACCGATCCGGAGATCCTCGAAGACCGCTTCCCCGTGGTGCTGGAGCGCTTCGAGGTCCGCCGCGGCAGCAGCGGTGCGGGGCGCTTCCCCGGCGGTGACGGCGTGATCCGGCAGCTGCGCTTCCTCGAGCCGATGACCGTGTCGCTGCTGAGCAGCTCCCGCCGGGTGCCCCCCTTCGCTCTGGCGGGCGGGCAGCCCGGTCGCTGCGGCCACAACGAGCTGCGGCGGGCCGACGGCGTTGTGGAGGCGCTCGGGGGCTCGGCCCAGCTGGCGGTGCAGCCGGGCGATGTCCTGCGGGTGGAAACCCCCGGCGGCGGCGGTTACGGGGAGCCTGCCGGAGGGGAGCCCTGATGGCCGCCTCCCCCCACCGGCGCTGGGCGGCGGCCGTGCTGCTGCCCTGGCTGCTGCTCCCACCGGCAACGGCCAATCCCACGGCCGGGCCCGCCAGCCTGGGCGCCGCCGATCTGCAGGAGCGCGATCAGCGCTTCCACCCCGTGCCTTCCCCAGGCGGCATGGTGGCCAGCCAGGACCGGCTCGCCTCGGAGGTGGGGGCCCAGGTGCTGCGCCAGGGCGGCAACGCGGTGGATGCGGCCGTGGCCACCGCCTTCGCCCTGGCGGTGACCCTGCCCCAGGCCGGCAACCTTGGCGGCGGCGGCTTCCTGGTGCTGTGGCTGCCGGGGGCCTCGTCGGCGGCGGCTCGCGGCTGTCCCCTGGAGCGCGATCCGGAACTGCGGATCGGGCGGGGCACGGCGGTGGCCGTGAACTTCCGCGAAACCGCCCCCCAGGCGGCCCGCGCCGATCTCTTCCTCCGCCCGGACGGCAGCGTGGACCGGGAGCGGGCCACCCGCAGCCTGCTCAGCGTGGGGGTGCCCGGCAGCGTGGCGGGCCTCACCCTGGCCCAGCGCTGCTACGGCCGCTGGCCCCTGCGGCGGGTGCTGGCCCCGGCCGTGGCCCTGGCCCGCGACGGCTTCGAGGTGGGGCCGGTGCTGAGCCGCTCCCTGGACGCGGCGACGCCGCTACTGGGGGCCGACCCCACCGCCCGGCGCCTCTTCCTGAGCGGTGGCCGCGCCCCCGGCCGCGGCGAGCGGCTGCGCCAGCCGGAGCTGGCCGCCACCCTGGAGCGCATCGCCACCAGCGGTGAGGCCGGCTTCTACCGAGGGCCGGTGGCCGATGCCCTGGTGGCCCTGATGGAGGCGCGGGGGGGCCTGATCCGCCACGCCGACCTGCAGGCCTACCGGGCCCAGCTGGTGCGCCCCCTCACCACCGAGTTCCGCGGCGCCACGGTGCTCACCCAGCCGCCCCCCAGCAGCGGCGTGATTCTGCTGCAACTGCTGGAGCGGATCGAACCGCTCGATCTGGCCGCCACCGGCCTCAACGCCGCGGCCACCATCCACCCCTTGGTGGAGGCCATGAACCTGGCCTACCGCGACCGCAACAGCCTCCTGGGGGATCCGGATCAGGTGGCGGTGCCGCTGGATCTGCTGCTCGATCCCGCCCGGCTGGCGGCCCAGGGGCGCGGCATCGGAGCGCGGCACCGCAGCGCCGCGGAGCTGGAGAAGGAGGCTGGGGTGCCGGCGGAGGGGGTGAACACCACCCACCTCTCGGTGGCGGATCGCCAGGGGGGGCTGGCGGCCCTCACCACCACCCTCAACTTCGCCTATGGCAACGGCGTGGCGGTGCCCGGATCCGGCTTCCTGCTCAACAACGAGATGGACGATTTCACGGCCCTGCCGGGGGCGGCCAATGCCTTCGGCCTGCGCCAGGGCGCTGCCAATGCGATCGCCCCCGGCAAGCGGCCCCTGAGTTCGATGAGCCCCACCCTGGTGTTCCGCCCCGGCGGTGAACCCTGGCTGGCCACCGGGACCCCCGGCGGCAGTCGCATCCTCACCACGGTGCTGCAGGTGCTGGTCAACCGGCTGGTGTTCGGCCTCAACCTGGCCTCGGCGGTGGCGGCGCCCCGCTTCCACAGCCAGCTCTGGCCGGATCGGGTGAGCCTCGAGCAGGGCTTCAGCCCGGACACCCTCTCCCTGCTGCGCTCCCGGGGCCATGAGCTGGCACCGGCGCCGGCCATGGGCTCGGCCAACAGTGTGGAGCTGATCCCAGCCGCCCAGGGGGGCGGCAGCCTCGGGGTGGCCGATCCGCGCCGGCCGGAGGGGGCGGCGGTGGGGGAATGAGCAGGCGCCGCGAGCTCCTCAGCCTTCGGTTCAGCCCTCAGTGGTGGGGGCCGGGGCGGTGAGCAGGTTCACCGCCGAGAAGGCCAGGGCGATGCCGAACAGGGTGCCCACCGCCCAGAGGCTGTCGCTCGGCCATTCCGCGATCAGCAGCACGCCGAGGATGGCTGTGACGATGCCATCCAGCAGCACCAGGCCCCTGGCGGGCCCCTGGCCGGCGGCGGCGCTGGCCAGCTCCATCACCCCCTCAAAGGCGAGCAGAAAGCCCACGAACAGGGTGAGGCTCACCTCGCTGCCCACCGGATAGGCCAGGGTCCACACCCCACCTCCGAGGTAGAGCAGGGCGGAGAGCAGGCGAAACAGCCTGCTGCTGGCGTCGCCGCCGCTGAGCCGAAGC
>JBJTWS010000202.1:0-4697 GCA_046081905.1 Synechococcus sp.
CACACAACCTGCTCAAGCTTTTCCGCTACAGACGATCACAGCAGCCGGGGCTGGTGGCAGCGACAGGCTGAGGGGGAATGCCCCTGTCTGGCCAAGTCGGTCAGAGACGAATCAGCACCATCGCAATGGTCAACAGGACGAAAAGCATGCGGTACCGGACAGATCCGGTCTGCGGACGCAGTGTTCGCTGCGCTCGCCTGGCCGGGCGGTATGGGCGACACACTCCTAGTTCAGCAGATAGCCCACCCCACGAATCGTCTGGATGAGCGGCTCGAGATCGGGCCGCTCAATTTTTTTGCGGAGATAGCGGATATAAACCTCCAGGATGTTGGCATCCCCGAAGAAATTCTCCCCCCACACCGTCTCCAGGATGCGCGTGCGCTCCTGCACCTGGCCGGCATGGCGCAGCAGAAAAAGCAGCAGATCGTATTCCTTCACCGAGAGCTTGATCGGCACGTCGGCGCGGCAAACCTGGCGGGTTTCAGTGTTGAGCTCCAGGTCACGGTGGCGGAGCAGATCCCCAGCCGCATCCACATGGCCCATGCTGCTGCGCCGCCGCCAGACGCGTAGCCGGGCCAGCAGTTCCTCGATCGCGTAGGGCCGGCTGAGCACGTCGTCGGCGCCCGAATCCAGCAAAAACACCCGATCGGTGTACTCAGGCGAGTCACAGAGCACAAGCAGGGGCGTGACACAACCGAAATCGCGAATCCGGCGGCACAGCTGGGCGGTACAGGCCTCGGCGCCAGATGCATCGAGAACGGCCGCCAGGGGATCGAGCTGCTGAACCTGATGGGCCAGCGTGGACGCATCACCACCCAGAGCCACCCGATACCCGAGGGCCTCCATGGTCTTGGCCAGCCGCTGGGCCTCGGCTCCATGCGCGTACAACAACACCGCGCAAGGCTCCGCGGAAGCCGGTGGTGGAAGAGGCACGGTCAGGGCGGAGCGATCGTGCGACGCAGCCCCCTTCTTAGGACAGAACAGAAGGCAAAGGAAGCACCCAGACAAAAAAACCGCCCCTGTGTCCAGAGGCGGTGATGCGGCTGACGTAGTCCGCAGATTCGGACAGCAGATCAACCCATGCCGCTTGGGTCGTCGTAGACGTGGTGGAGACTGCCGTCATCCACCACCAAGTCGTGATGGGCCAGCGGATCATCCTGCGGGAGATCGTGGGTATCGGTGCTGTCGGCGGCATGAACCCCATCAACGGCGCCCGAATCCAGACTGGCAGAACCATCGTCGAAGCCTGCATTGAGGTTGGTGTCCACGGCGAGATCCGTGTGGCTGATCTCGTGCTGGTATTCGGCCAGGTGATCTTCGGTCACGGGATTCTCCGCCACCAACTGATCCACAAGGGCGGAGATGTCTTGCACATCCGCTTGCACGGTGGCATCGGCAGGGATCACCGTATCCCCAGCATCTGGGGAGTCAGTGGTGGCGTGGGCTAAATCGGAAACCAGCAACTCGGGGTGGGCGAGGGCGTCGTCGATGAGGGCAGAGAGTGGAACATCGTCATGGGCCGCTGGATCTGGGCCAACGGGTTCAGGCGCCGGATCGACAAGGTGCTGCGAACCCTCATCAGCGGAGGGAACCGAACCAACCTCCAGTGGGTCAGCTGGCAGAGGAGTGGTGGAGGTGATCAGATCGGCGGCAAAAGCCACGTCTACAGCGGCACCGCTTCCGCCACCATGGGCATCATCCCAGGTGAATGAAGAGGTACCAAGAACCGATGCATCACCATCGGCAACAAGATAGGAATTACTATCTGGGTCATAGACGAGATTGATGCTCTCGATTCCAAAGTCAGTGAGATAGGTGAACTCTCCAGCCTGATTCACGCCATCACTATTGGAGTCGATCCAGACACCAAAGCGAGACCAATCAGCATCAAGCTGACTGAGTACGTTGTCTTGATTCGAATCGAAAGAGGCTTGAAGTGCCTGCATATCGGAAGTCGTACCGGGTGCCCAGGTCGTGAAGACGATCTCCTTGTCTTCAGTGATCAAGCCATCCTCGTTGTAGTCGTAAGCCAGCAGACCATCGTTCGGTCCAACCCAGGCGGTGGCGACAGGACCAAAGCCATAATCGAACGTAGCACCGTCATGAAGCTGAAGCCATTCGATGCCATCGCCGTTCAGGTCCAGGGCCACTGGAGTGATGCTGGCCGGGATCGAAATGACCAGCTTAGCCGTGTCGGTATCTCCATCGGGCTGGGTGAGCTTATAGGTGAATTCTTCAGTGCGTATCTGGTTTGAAAGAACGCTGTTAGGTGTATAGACATAAGTGCCGTCATCCTTGATCAACAAGCTGCCATAGAGCCCATTCACCGTGGTTCCTGCTGATGTAGCTGACAAGTAGCTAGCACCATTAAGAATCGAGAGAGAAGCGCCTTCCGAACCTCTGACATCAACAGCATTGGCAGGATCTGGGTCGGTGATCACATTTCCAGTGGCGGTGGTCACTGCGACACTCGGCGTAGGAACGCTGATTCTTATGTTGTCAAGGTAAAGCTGGGAATCCGAACTACCCCCACCATCCTGGGTATTGAAGACAACCCGATAATTACCTGTACTCAAACCAGCGCTAGTAATCGTCGTAAAGCTAGCAGGATCGCTGGCCAAGCTTCCAGTAAAGCCCGCACCAGTTTGTGCCTCCCAAGTAGAACCCTTCTCTTTGTACAGTGTCCAGGAAACCGAATCTGCACTATTCACATTTCCACGTTCGTAGTCGAAACTAAATGTGGAGTTGGCAGAGCTCACAGTAAAGACAGGGGTGATCAGCCTAGCGGCGCCTGCCTCGGTATCATTATTATCTTCAACCACGAGAGCGCCAGAAGAGACACTGGCATCAAGAGTGGTGTCTTTGATCGTACTGGAGATCCACTTATCTGAATTCCCGCCAATCACGTCGGCAATACTATTACCTCCATCATCAACAACTGAGATACCAGTACCTGACGTATCAAACACCCAGGGATTGTAATTTATTCCCGAGTTGGCAGAGTTGCTCGTAGAGGAAAAGTCTGCAAGGGTGCTCGTCACCATCTCCGTTGCCTGGAGCACACGAGCCGAATTAAAGTTATCGTAAGCAATAACCTCGCTAGAATCAGTAATGTTCACAGTAAGCGTAGCCGTAGTAGTATCACCATCCGCGTCCTTCGCCAAGTATGTAATTGGTGTCGCAAAGCGAGTATCGGCTACATCAACATTCGGTGCGGCGCTGAAGCTGTAGCTGCCATCGGCAGAGATCACCACCTTACCAACCGCCTGTGAGGAGGCGTCAGTTACATCAAACGTTACCGAGGTGGTTGTGGCAGAGAACGTCTGCGTGACCCCACCGTAGGTGACTGACACCAGATTGAGAGGACCGTCCGCTCCAGGAGTGTCATTGGCGAGAAGATTGCCGAGAGCAGCCGTCGTGGCGACAAGCAGCGCTTGAGTAATAGCAGACGCATTGGCATCGGCAATGATCACATTAGGATCATTTGTGCCGGAATATGTTGCAGCATTCTCAACAGCACTTGAGGTTCCCACCGTTGAAGTCCAAGCAATGGGCTCTAGGAAACCCTTATCAGTGTCGGAAAGTCCACCGAAACCAATAGCATAGGATTCATCGAAACCATTTACCTGCAGGAAATTAATCCAGAATGATTCTTCGCCCAAGCCGCCATAACCTGTATTATTTGTATCCGTCTCTAGGATGCCAACAGTACCAGTTCCACCAGTTTCATTGGGTTCACCATCGGAGAGAAAAATAGAAACCAACCGATCTCCCCCCGGAGGAGGGGCAGTAAAGTTAGCTCGTACAGTGCTCAGAGCAGAATCATAATCAGTACCCCCACTAGCTGTGAGTGCATTGATAACAGAAAGCGCTCCCCCAGACCCTGTTCCGAGATTGGTATACCAACCACCATTGCTACCTGAGCTTCGGAACGTTCCATCAGAGGAGAAGGTAACGATCAGCACCGAGTTAACGGTGCCGCTATTGAGCAAATTCCCAACCGCAGCTATAGCATCCGCCAATCGTGTACCAGCCATGCTGCCCGATGTATCGAAAATGAGAACCACATCGGTCTTTCCGGCATTCTCAACGAGAGTGGCATTGTCATTCACCGCCGTTGGTACGTCATCAACAATGCTGATACTCAACGTTCCTGTAGTTGTGTCGGGATTGACTGAGTCATTGTCAGTAAGTGTGACCGTCAGCTCCTCAAACAAATTATTGTTGCCATTGCCAGTCGAATGGATCTCATTGTCATTTAGTGTATAGGTATAGCTCACAACCCCAGAGGCGGCATCGTAATTTGTAATCGTGAGCGTGTTACCTAAAGGCGTTTGCCCGCTCAATCCATTGCCAGCATAGACGCCATTATTAATAACCTGAAGATTTCCAATACTAAGTGTCTTCACGCCATCTGGGGCTGAGATGGTGAAGTCTCCAGCCTGTGTGGTTGGTTCTTTCATTAGATCAGATCCAGCAGTTTCCCCAAAACCACGTGAGGCAAGAAGATCGTCCTCGAAGACAGTCACATCACCTCCGTTGCCCTTGGGGGTGAGGTTGGTGATGGAAACGGGATCATCCGTTCCGGTGATCGTGATCGTCAGCGTCGTCGTGCTGGTATCACCGTCCTTATCCGTCAGCGTGTAGCTGTAGGTTTCCGTCAGCGTATCGCCAGGTGCCAATTGCTGCACCGACGG
>JBJTWS010000203.1:0-4404 GCA_046081905.1 Synechococcus sp.
CGGGCTGATGCCGTCGCTGCTGCCGGATTCCTGAGGTCAGCAACAGCCAGTACGGCTGCCTGATCGCTCAGAGATGAACGATCAGCACGCAGTCCTGCGGCCGTGCGTCCCGACCTCTGAACGCATACCTTCTCCCTGGAGCTGGATGATCCCCTTCATCCGGAACAGATCCGGCCCCCGCGCAGCCACCAGATCGGCCAGCCAGCCCCCCAGGGCTTCCAGATCCATCGGCCGCTCCTCCACCAGCGCGAGGGAGCCCACGGCATCATCATGTTCGTGGGCGTGTTCCTCGGCGAGGAACCCCGGATCGAGGCTCAGGGCGCGCTCCAGCGCAAAGGCGTCCACCCTCAGCAGTTCCTACAGAGGCACATCCGCGTGGCTGCTGTGCAGCAGGCGAGCCACTGGATTGATGGCGCGCACGCGCCCCTCAATCGCCAGGCGGGTGGTCTCCTCGACCAGATCCGTCTTGTTGAGCACCAGCACATCGGCAAAGGCCAGCTGCTCCTGCACTTCTTCTGCATCCCAGTGCTGCTCCACGTGCTTGAGGTCCACGAGCGTCACCACGGCATCCAGCCGCAGCTCATCGCGCAGGTCTTCATCGACAAAGAAGGTCTGGATCACCGGCGCCGGATCGGCCAGGCCGGTGGTTTCGATCACCAGGTGATCGAAGCGGTCGCGTCGCTTCATCAGGTTGCCGATGATGCGGATCAGGTCACCGCGCACGGTGCAGCAGATGCAGCCTTTGTTCATCTCGAAGATCTCCTCATCGGCCTGCACCACCAGCTGGTTGTCGATCCCCACCTCACCGAACTCATTCACGATCACCGCCACCTTCAGGCCGTGCTCGTGGGTGAGGATCCGGTTCAGCAGGGTGGTCTTGCCGGCGCCGAGGTACCCGGTGAGCACGGTGACCGGGAGCCGCTCAGCGGCGGGAACCGAGCTGGAGAAGGCCATGGGGGAGGCGGACGACGCCCATTAGTGAGAATGATTGTCGTTCTAGCAACGACTCCGGCAGGTGGAGGTGCCCCGGCATGGCTGATCTGGTGGTCGTGGGAGCCGGTCCGCAGGCCCTGACGCTCTGCGCTCTGCTGCTGCAGAAACGATCGCGGCTGCACCGCCGTCTGCGCGTCGTGGACCCGGGCGGCCGCTGGCTGAGCCGCTGGCAGCGGCAGATGGAGCGCTATGAGATCCCCTGGCTGCGCTCTCCCGCACCCCATCACCCCCATCCGAACGCCAACGCCCTGCGGACCTTTGCCCAGGCGCACAACCGCAGCCGGGAACTGGAAGGCCCCTACGGCCTGCCCCACACCGATCTGTTCCGTGCCTTCTGCGGCCAGGTGATCACCGCCTATCAGCTGGAGGCGAGCCTGCAGACCGCATCCGTCGAACGGATCAGGCTTCCCCAGGGGCGGAGCGAGCCGCTGGAGGTGGCCCTCAGCAACGGCACCGCCCTGCAGGCCCAGCGGGTGGTGCTGGCCACCGGCAGCGGAACGCCGCAGCTGCCCAGCTGGGTCGCGGCCATCGCGGGCGACCCTCCGGCGGAGGCCCTGCAGCACAGCGACGGGATCGATCTTCCCTCTCTGCAGCTACGGCGCGGGGAGAAGATCCTGATCGTTGGGGGAGGGCTCACCAGCGCCCATCTGGCCCTCGGAGCCCTGCGGCGCGGCGCGCGGGCGCATCTGCTCTGCCGCGGGAGCCTGAAGCGCAAACCCTTCGATGCCGATCCCGGCTGGCTCGGTCCCAAGTACCTCAAGGCCTTTCAGGCGGAACCCTGCATGCAGCGGCGGCGGCGCCTGGTGCTGGAGGCACGGGGAGGCGGCTCGATCACCCCGGAGGCCGCCGCGCAGCTGCGGCAGGCCCAGGCCCGCGGGGAGCTGCAGCTTCAGGAACACGGCCAGGTTCAGGCAGCCCGGTGGAGCTCCGGAGCCTGGGACGTGCTCTGCCGCGACGGCCACCACCTGGCGGCGGATCGGATCTGGCTCGCCACGGGACACCAGCAGGGCGTCAGCCAGCATTCGCTGCTGCGCCAGCTGCAGCAGCAGCGCCCGATCGCCCTGGTGGACGACTGGCCAGTCCTGGAGCCGGACCTGAGCTGGCCAGGGACCTCCGTGCATGTGATGGGTGCGCTCAGTGCCCTCCAGATCGGCCCTGCGGCGCGAAACCTCTTCGGCGGGCGGGAGGCGGCCCTGCGCATCTGCCGGGCGGTGGTCAAGCACTGATTCCTCGCCCCAACGATGGGACCCGCCCCCCGGGGTGGAGGCTGGTGGTCATGCAGAGCCTGTTGCTGGATCTGGTCACGATCTTCGGGCTGTCGGTGCTGGCCGCCGTGGTCTGCCATCGCCTGCGGCTGCCCTCGGCGATCGGACTGCTGCTCGCCGGGGTGATCGCCGGCCCCCATGCGCTCCAACTGGTGCGCAACGCCAACGAGATCGAACTGCTCGCCGAGATCGGCGTGGTGCTGCTGCTGTTCGTGATCGGGCTGGAGATCTCGATCGCCGATCTGGAGCGCCTGAAGCGGTTCTTCGCGATCGGCGGCAGCGCCCAGTTCTTCGGCACGGCGGCGGTCGTGACCCTGCTGCTTCCACTCACCGGCCTGGTGCCGCAGCAGAGCCTCTATCTGGGCTTTGTGGTGGCCCTCTCCAGCACCGCGATCGTGCTGCGGGCCCTGCAGGAGCGCGGGGAACTGGAAACTCCCCACGGGCGCTCGATTCTCTCGATCCTGATCTACCAGGACATCGGCGTGGTGCCGGTGATGCTCACCGCGCCGCTGCTGGCGGGGATGGCGGGGATGGCGGGGATGGCCACCCGCGGCAGCGGCGGCGGCGGCGGCCTGGCCGATCTGGCCACCCTGCTGCTGAAGGTGATCCTGGTGGCGGCGTTCGGATACAGCGCCTACCGCTGGGCCGTGCCCTAGATCCTGGAGGGCATCACCCGTACCCGCAGCTCCGAGGCCTTCCTGCTGGGGGTGTTCATGCTCTGCGTGGGCATCGCCGTGCTCACCCAGTCGCTGGGTCTGTCCCTGGCGCTGGGTGCCTTCCTGGCGGGCTTCATCCTTTCGGAATCCGACTATTCCCATCAGGCCGTGGCGGTGATGCTGCCGTTCCGCGATGTGCTGATGAGCCTGTTCTTCATCTCGATCGGCATGCTGCTCGATCTGAGGGTGCTGGCCGGCAACCTCGGCCCGATGCTCCTGCTCACGGCCGCGGTGCTGCTGATCAAGCCGCTGGTCGCCGCCGCCGCCGCCCTGGCGGTGGGGTTGCCCCTGCGCCAGGCCGTGCTCTCCGGCCTGGCCCTGGCCCAGGTGGGCGAGTTCTCGCTGGTGGCCACCAAGGCGGGCGTCAGCGCCGGCCTGTTCCCCCAGGAGGTGTTCCAGAACGTGCTGGTGGTGGCGGTGCTGAGCATGCTCGCCACACCGCTGCTGATCCAGGCCGCACCGAAGCTGGCGGATCTGCTGGCCGCCACGCCGCTGGGGCGCTGGAGCGATCGCCGCCCCCTGCCGGAACTGGTCGGGCCGGGGCTTCAGGAGCCCCCCGGTGTGCTGATCGTGGGCTTCGGGGTGAGCGGTCGCAACCTGGCCGCCAGCTGCCGGTGCTGCGATGTGCCCTATGCCGTGGTGGAGCTCAATGCCGCGCTGGTGCGAAAAGCCCGGGCCGAATCCATCCCGATCCATTTCGGCGATGCCAGCCAGCCGGCCATCCTCGAGCTGGTGCGGGCCCATCAGGCCCGGGCGATCGTGGTGGTGATCGACGATCCCGGCGCAGCCCGCCGCATCGTGGAGCTCGCACGGCGCCTCACGCCGGATGCCTTCCTCCTGGTGCGCACGCGCTACCTGCGGGAAGTGGAGCCCCTGACCCAGCTGGGGGCCGACGAGGTGATCGCCGATGAGCTGGAGGTGTCGATCGAGGTGTTCTCCCGCGTGCTGGCCCGGATGCTGGTGCCACGGGAGCGGATCAAGGAGCTGATCGGCGACGTGCGCGGAGAGTGGCGGCGGATGGCCCGCAACCTGGCGCCGGAGGCGACCCGGGTGCATGACCTGCGGGTGGTGCTGCCCGAGCTGGCCACCCACAGCATTCCCCTGCGCCCGGGCAACCCCTGGGTGGGCCAGACCATCGCCTCGAGTCGCCTCCGGGACGAGCACGGGGGGATGGTGCTGGCGGTGCAGCGCTCCGGGACGACCCTCGCCAACCCGCGCGGCGACGTGGTGCTGCAGGCCGGCGATGTGCTGTTCGTGATCGGCCCGGAGCAGTGGGAACCGGTACGGGCCTAGGAGCCTGTTGCGCATAGAACAACGCGTGA
The DNA here is from genome assembly GCA_046081905.1 of Synechococcus sp. GTDB lineage: Bacteria > Cyanobacteriota > Cyanobacteriia > PCC-6307 > Cyanobiaceae > CBW1002. The sequence goes on from JBJTWS010000203.1 coordinate 4,297, forward strand.
CACTCCACAGACGCCCATAAATCTGACCGGATCCCAGTGACTGCAATGGATCTGGACGAGAGAATGGGGCATGCAGACAGCCAAGACCTTTCGCCCCTGGCAGCCGGA
>JBJTWS010000204.1:0-2521 GCA_046081905.1 Synechococcus sp.
GGGGGCTAGATGACTAACCTAGAATCATCACATTTCTCCCAATCTGTCAATGCGTAAGTCCTAGCTCAAACGGATGCCATCTTTGATAATGTTGCCCACAACAACCAAATCTCCGATGCTAATCCGAAGTCCTTGAGACTAGGCGGCGCCCGAGCCCCTGCTGGCTGTGCGCAGCAGCGATCCGCTGGCCCTTCTGCAGGCGGCCTATCACCTCGGCAATCGGCATGTGGCGCTGGAGATCGGCCCTGACGAGCTGCGGCTGCTCTGGGATCCGGTGCTGGCCCACCTGCTCGAGCATCGCGGCCTCCAGCTCCTGCGGATCGAGGCGCCCTTCCTGCCCGAAGCGGGTGCCTACGGCGCAGGCACCGGCCATGCCCACAGCTCAGGCTCAGCCCATGGCCACTCCCACGCCCCTGCGCACGCCTCCGATCCCGCCAGCGCCCCGCTGCCCTGATGGCTGAGGATGCCCGCCCATCGTCCATGTCACCACCACCGGCGGTGTTGCTGCCGGCGCCGCCGGCCATCCACAGCGTTGCCTCTGAGGCCCGGCTGCGGCTGTGGCAGCTGCTCAGCCCGGCGCTGCCGGTGGGGGCGTTCAGCTACTCGGAGGGCCTGGAGCTGCTGGTGCAGAGCGGCCTGATCACCGACAGCGCCAGCCTCGGGTGCTGGCTGGAGGCTGAGCTGGAGCGCGGCCTGCTCACCCTGGAAGCCGCCTCCCTGCGGGAGCTGATGGTGGATCTGGCCCGTGCCCGCAGCGATTCCGGTGCCATGGCCGCCGTGCGCGAGCGCGATGGCTGGCTGCTGGCCCAGCGCGAGGCCGCCGAGATGCGCGCCCAGCAGCGCCAGATGGGGGGATCCCTGTGCCAACTGCTGGCGGATCTCGGCTGGCCGCTCCCCGATCGCCCCGGCGGTGCCCCACCGCTCGCCTGGACAGCCGCCTGGGCCTGGGCCGGGGTCTGCCTCGATCTTGAGCCCGAGGCTGTGGTGGAGGCCTACCTGCACAGCTGGACGGCCAACCAGATCAGCGCCGCGCTGCGGCTGGTGCCGCTTGGGCCCACCGAGGCGCAGCGCCTGCAGCTATCCCTGGTGCCCTGTGTGGCCCGGCGCGCGGCAGCCCTCAGCGCGGCCGATCCCGAGCAGCTCTGGTGTGGCGGGGTGGGGGCCGGTGTGGCCCAGCTCGGCCATGCCGGGCTCTACTCGCGGCTGTTCCGAAGCTGAGCGCCTTCGTCTGGAGCGCAGCCCACGCCATGCCGTCGCCCGTTCCGCCGCGCTTCCACCAGGGCTCGGTCGGCGGCCGCATACAGAGCAGCGGGGGCCGTCTCCTCGCTGGCCAGACTGGTGCCGACGCCGATCGTCACCGTGAGCTGGGGCGCGGTGTGGCTGTCGGGATTCGGGATGGCCAGGGCATCGATCGCCTCGATGATCCTGTGCGCCACGGTGAGTGCCTGGTTTTGATCATTGCCTGGCAGCAACAGGGCGAATTCACCCCCGCCGATCCGGCAGCTGAGGTCCGCCGAGCGGCGACCCTCGGCACGGATGGCTGCCGCCACCCGCACCAGGGTGCGATCCCCCTCGGGGTGGCCGAAGCGGTCGTTGAGGGCGCGAAAGTGATCGAGATCCACCAACAGCAGCGACAGGGGCTGATCGTTGCGCTGCATGCGCCGGCACTCCACGGCCAACTGCTGCTGGAACTGGCGGCTGTTGCCCAGCAGGGTGAGGCTGTCGCTGAGATTGTGGTCTTCCACCCGGGCGATCAGGATGCGCACGCGATCGAGCAGGGCCTCGTAGCTGGCCGTCAGGCTCTTCACCTCGGCGGGCGCCTGCGCAGCCAACGCCAGGGGCGCCTCCGCGGCGTCGGCAGCGCAGCTGCTGAGCCGCGTCAGGCGGCGGTCCAGCTGCCGCAAGGGGGCCAGGATCCTTTGGGTGCCGAGCAGGCTGATCGCGGCCCCCAGCCCCAGGCCCGCCAGCCCGAGGGCCAGCTCCACCCGTTCGGCCTGCTGCAGCCTGGCCAGCAGCGTTGCGATCTGGCCCTCCCGCTCAGCGCTCCCAGCGGCGGCAACGCTCAGCGTTGCCTTCACCGTTGCCGGCAGGCCCTGCCAGCGCAGCACCCGGCCCGCACTGAAGCCCGCCGCCACGATCAGCAGCCCGGCGATCTGAGAGGCGAACAGGCGTCGCCGCAGCCCCATGCCTCCTCCGGGCCATCCCCTGGCATTTGAGCTTACGATTCCCGCGTTGTCAGCCGCTGCAGCGCTGCCACCCCGGATGCACCGCGCAGGAGCGGGCCGGGTGAGGCCCAGGGGTTCCACGCCAGCACGCTCCTTCTAAGCTGCAGTCCAGAGCCGACGAAGCACGGGCATGAGTCGTCTGCGGGTGGGGGTGGCAGGCCCGGTGGGGTCGGGCAAGACAGCCCTGGTGGAGGCGCTCTGCCGCAGGTTGCGCGATCGCCTGGAGCTGGCGGTTGTCACCAACGACATCTACACCCAGGAGGACGCCCAGTTCCTCACCCGCGCCGGTGCCCTTG
>JBJTWS010000205.1:0-7121 GCA_046081905.1 Synechococcus sp.
CCACCCTGGCCGGCCTCGGCTTCCAGGGCGGGGTGGTGGCCGCGAGCGCGGCGGGCCTGGCCTGGCTGGCCCGCTTCCACGGGCGGCTGGGCCTGCGCCTGGCGGTGATGGCAGTGGGGGTGTTGATCTTCGCGCTGTTCACCGCGCCGATGTGGCACAACGCCCACCTCGGCCGCTGGGCTTACCTCTACCGCGATGTGAGCTGGGTGCTCACGCTCGGCTGGTCGGTGCTGTTCCTGCTGGTGGTGGAGGTGGGCGATCGCCTGCTGCCCCACTGGCGCGCCGCGCGGCGCTTTCTGCTCGATGTGGTGGTGCTCACCCTGCTGGTGGTGCCGCTGGAGTGGCTGGTGGTGCGGCTCGGCATCCGCGGCTACGCCCCCGAGGTGCGCGAGGCCGCCTGGGGAGGCTGGATCGATGGGGTGCCCGTGGCGGTTCTCTACTACGTGCCCGTGTTCTCGGCCCTGGTGCTCGGCTTCTACCGCTACTGATGCTTCGTGATCGACGACGACCTGCTGATCCCGGTGCGGCGGATCCGCTGGGGGCGGGGGGTGCTGCTCACCCTCGGCGCGGTGCTGCTGTTCGAGCTGATGGTGGAGCCGATGGTGGTGAACCGGGGCTTCCTGGCCTGGTCGTATGTGTACCGCGATGTCTCCCTGCTGATGAGCGGCCTCTGGGTGGTGGTGATCGCGATCACCGCGGCCCTGGTGTATTGCCTCGGTGTGGCGCTGCCGATCGCGGCACGCTTCCTGCTGGCCCTGGGCATCGCCACCGCCATCGCCCTGCCGATCGAGTACGCCCTGCTCGCCGCCGGCATGCGCGTGTACGGGCCGAGTGCGGTGGCCAACTTCTCCGGCTTCACGATCCCGGTGCTGCAGGCGCCGGTGGAGGTGGCCTTCGCGATTCCCTGCTACCTGGCGCTGGTGATCGGCTTCATCCGCTACTGGGAAATCGTGCTCGACAACCGCCTCTGAACCCCCTCGCCGAACGCCCCCACAGGTCTGCTCCCCTCCCGATGGCTCCCACCCCTCCCCAACCCCAGAGGATCCAGGTGCTCCAGGCCTGGCTGGTGGGAATGCCCATGGTGCTGGTGGGACTCACCCTGCTCACCGGCTCCGCCGCCTCGGCCTTCAGCCTGATCGCCTTCTCGATCGTCTGCACCCTCGGCATCGGCGGGGTGTTCTGGTTCGGCCTCTGCTTCGTGGTGGGCTACGTCGTGCTCACCCTCGTGCGGGCCTTCCGGCCTCCCCCGACCAATCCGTCGCCCGCCGGCCGCCCGGCGCTGATCGCCCCCTACGTGCGCACCCGGCTGCAGAAGGGGGGAGATCCGAGCCTGATCCGCGTGGATCTGCAGCGGGCCGGCTGGCCCGCGGCCGAGATCGAGGCCGGCTTCGCGGAGGCCTCCGCCCCGGGAGGCCCACCATGAACGTGCTGGAGTTGGTGGACGGGGGAGAGCGCGGCGGCCGCGCGCCGCTGCCGGCCCGGCTATGGCGCTACCAGGCCGAGCGCTTTCCCCTGCTGCGCCACGGCCCGCTGATCCTGGTGTTCAGCGGCGCGGCGGTGGGGTACGCCTCCGTGCAGGCAGGCATGCCCGTACGGCCGGCGGCCCTGCCCGCCGCCACGGCGGTGGTGCTGCTGCAGTTCCTGCTGATGCGCATCGCCGATGAGTTCAAGGACGCCGACGACGACCGCCGCTGGCGTCCGCAGCGGCCGGTGCCGCGGGGGCTGGTTAGCCTGACGGAACTGGCGGGGCTCGGGGTGCTCGCGGCGGCCCTGCAGCTCGCCGTGGTGCTGGCCGTCTCCCCTGCAGCCCTGCCCCTGCTGGCGGCGGTGTGGGGCTGGTTCCTGCTGATGAGTGCCGAATTCTTCCGGCCGCGCTGGCTGCGGCGGCACCTGGGGCTCTATGCGCTCAGCCATCTGCTGATCGTGCCGCTGCTGGCGCTGCTGGCGATGGCCCAGCTGGGCGCACCACCCCAGCTGCTCGCGCCGCTGCTGTCCTTCCTGCTCTGCACCTATGCCTGCGCCTTCTGCCTCGAACTGGCGCGCAAGACCCGCCCGCCGGCCGCCGAGCAGCCGGGCGTGGACACCTACAGCGCCCGCTGGGGTCTGCGGTCAGCCCTGCGGATCTGGCTGCTGAACCTGCTGCTCTCGGCCCTGGCGGCCCTGGCGGCGGCGGGGCTGATCAGCATGCAGGGCCCGCTGCTGCTGCTCGCCCCGCTGCTGCTGCTCAGCCTGGGGCGGGTGCTGCCCTGGCTGCGGGGGGCGGCCAGTCCGTCCGCCACCGTGGCCTCCGGCCGGGACGAACCCCTGGAGGGGCTCACCGCCCTGTGGATCCTGGCGGTGTACGGAGGCCTGGGCTGGTGGCCGTGGCTGACCGCCGCGCTGCAGCCATGACCTGCAGCGCCCTGCGGCCCCGCTGCCTCCCCCTGGTGAGCCGTGCTCCGGCCGGCCCGGAGGAGCTGGCTTCGCTCGGCGGCAAGGCGGCGCCGCTGCGGCGGCTGGCGGCCCTGGGCTATCCGGTGTGGCCTGGCGTGGTGCTGCTGCCGGGCGAGGCCGGGCCCCCAGCCCTGGAGCCGGCCCTGCGGCAGGAGCTGAGCGAGGCCCTCGCCCACCTACCCCGCCGCGCCAGCCGCCTGGCGGTGCGCTCTTCGGCGCCCGGGGAGGACGGCCAGGAACGCAGCTATGCCGGCCAGTTCCGTACCCTGCTGCACGTGTCCCCCGCCGCGCTGGAGGAGGCGGTGCTGGAGGTGTGGAAGGGGGCGGCCTCGGCGGCGCTGGAGCAGTACGGCCGCCTGGTGGCCCGGCCGGGACGGGAGGCCGCGGCGCTGCCCGCCGTGCTGATCCAGCCGATGCTGCCGGCCCGCGTGGTCGGGGTGGCCTTCGGAGCCGATCCGGTGAGCGGGCGGCGGGGCCTCACCCTGATCCAGGCCGTGCCGGGCCTGGCCGACGATCTGGTCGCCGGCCGCCGCAGCGGCGATCGCTACGGCGTGGACCGGGAGGGGCGGATCCTGGAGCGGGAGGCCCGCCCGGGCCGCCGCCCCCTGCTCGACGACGCCACCCTGGGCCGGCTCAGCGCCCTGGTGCGGGAGCTGGGGCGCCGGCTCGGCGGCCCCCAGGACGTGGAGTGGGCCCTCGATGGGGCGGGGCGGCTCTGGCTGCTGCAGGTGCGGCCGATCACCACCCTGCGGGGCCGCATCGATCCCGACGGCGCCCCGGGCCTGTGGGACAACAGCAACATCGTGGAGAGCTATTCCGGCGTCACCACGCCGCTCACCTTCTCCTTCGCCCGCAAGGCCTACACCGAGGTGTACGGCGGCTTCTGCCGCTTCATGGGGGTGCGGCCGGCCGTGATCCGGCGCCACCGCGGCGTCTTCGCCACGATGATCGGCTTCCACCGGGGCCGGATCCACTACAACTTGCTGAGCTGGTACCGGGTGCTGTCGCTGCTGCCCGGCTACGGCCTCAATGCCCCCTTCCTGGAGCAGATGCTCGGGGTACGCGAGCCGCTGACGCCGGCGGAGCGGGAACGTCTGCGGCTCGAGCCCGCCAGCCACCTCCAGCCGGATCTGGCCCGGCTGGGGGCGGTCCTGCTGGGCCTGGTGGGCAATGCGCTCGGCCTGGAGCGCCGCCGCCGGGCCTTCCGCCGCCGGCTCGATCGGGTGCTGCTCACCCCGGCGGAGCTCCGCGCCCTGGCCGACGCCCGCCCCGACGAGCTGGTGGGGCACTACCGGCGGATCGAGTCCCAGCTGCTCAGCCACTGGGACGCGCCGCTGATCCACGACTTCTACGCCATGGTGGTGTAAGGGGTGCTGGGCGGGCTGATCCGGCGCTGGTGGCTCGATCCGAACGGCAGCCTGCTGCAGAGCTGGATCCGGGATCTCGGGGCGGTGATCAGCGCCGAGCCCCACCGGCGCATCACCGCGTTGGCGCGGGCGCTGGCGGGCGATGACGAGCTGGTGGCGCTGCTGGAGGCCGGAACGCTGGCGCAGATCGAGCCGGCCCTGGCGGAGCGTCCCCGCGTGCAGGCGGAGCTCGATTCCTACCTCGATGCCTTCGGCGATCGCTGCCTCGGGGAGCTGAAGCTCGAGACCCGCACCCTGCGGGACGATCCCCTGCCCCTGCTGCGCAGCCTGGCGGCCGCGGCCCGACACCCGGTGGCCCCGCCGGCCGCGGCGGCGGCGGCCGTGCCTCCGCTGCCGGCTCGTGTTGCCCCACTGCAGCGGCTCCTGCTGGGTTGGCTGCGGCAGCGGCTGCGGCGGCTGCTGGCCGAGCGGGAAAACCTGCGCTTCGAGCGCACCCGCGTGTTCGGCCAGGCCCGCCGCATCCTGCTGGAACTGGGCCATCGCTTCGCGGAGCTGGGCCTGATCGACCAGGCCGGCGATGTGGTGTTCCTGGAGGTGGAGGAGCTGCTGGCCGTGGTGGAAGGCACCGGCACCTGCGACAACCTGCGGGGCCCGGTGCAGCTGCGCCGCCAGGGCGATCAGGCCCACCGCAGCGCCCCGCCCCTGGCGCGGCGGTTCCGCACCCGCGGCATCCCGAGCCTCGATCTGCCGCAGGGTCCTGGGCCGCAGGAGGAGGCAACGGGGGGCGGCGCGGGCGTGGATCCCTCCACCAGCAGCTGGAGCGGCCTGGGCTGTTCCCCGGGCCGGGTGAGCGCCCCGGTGGCACTGGTGGCGGATCCGGGGCGCTGGCTGGAGCAGCACGGCTCCGCCCGGGGCCCCCGGCCGATCCTGGTGGCGGCGTCCACCGATCCGGGCTGGGTGCTGCTCTTCCCCCATGCCGCCGGCCTGGTGGTGGAACGGGGCAGCGCCCTCTCCCACGTGGCGATCGTGGCGCGGGAGATGGGGCTGCCGATGGTCACGGAGCTGGTGGGGATCGCTTCCGCCCTGCGCGAGGGCGAATGGCTGGAGCTCGACGGCGGCAGCGGCACGGTGCGGCGCGTGAGCGGTGGCGCTGCCGCCCAGGCGCCATGAGCACAGTGCCCCCGGCCCGCTGGCAGCTGCGCTACGGCCAGTGCTGGGAGGACGCCGACCGGCTGGTGGAGGCGCTCGGCCCGGTGGCCGGCCGCCGCGTGCTCTCGATCGCTTCCGGGGGAGAGAACAGCCTGGCCCTGCTGGCCGAGGGGCCGGAGCGGCTGATCACCCTCGATCACAATCCCGCCCAGATCGCCGCGCTCGAACTCAAGGCCGCCGCCTGCAGCCGCCTCGACCATGGCGAATAGATGGTGCTGCTGGGGGCCTGGGACCGACCGGAGGGGCCCGACCCCGGCTTCGCGGTCCGCGATGGGGTCGCCGCGCGGGTGCCGGCGACCCTGGCCGAGCGCCGCCTGGCGCTCTACCGGCTCTGCCGCGAGCAGCTCTCGCCGGCCAGCGCCGCCTTCTGGAACCACCACCCCGCCGCCGTGGCGGTGGGGCTGCTGCATGCCGGCCGCTTCGAGCGCTACCTGGCCCGCTTCCGGTGCTGGCTGCTGCCGCTGCTGGGCGATCCCGCCGGCTGGCAGGCCCTGCTGGAGGGGTGCGGCGCCGCCCAGCGGGGCGCCTGGCTGGCCCACTGCCGCGAGCGCTGGGCCTGGCGGCTGCTGTTCCGGCTGTTCTTCTCCCGAACCGCCCTGGGGCGGTTCGGCACCGACCCATCCCAGGTGCGCTACGGCCGCGGCTCCCAGGGGGCGCTGCTGCTGGAGCGGCTGGAGCACGCGCTGATCACTCTTGATCCCGCCGACAACCCTTACCTGCACTGGATCCTGCTGTGTCGCTACGGCCCGCGGCTGCCCCGCGCCCTGCAGCCCGGGCAGCTGGAGCGGATCCGCCGCCACCTGCCGCGGCTGGAGCTGGTGCCCCTCTCCCTGGAGTCGTGGCTGAGCGCCGGGGCGGGGCGCCAGGTGCCGATCGATCGCTTTAACCTCAGCAATGTGTTCGAGTACCTGTCGCCGCAGGCCGCCACCGCGCTGCTGGCGGCGCTGCATCGCTGCGCGGCTCCCGGCGCCCGGCTGGTGTGCTGGAACCGGCTGGCCGAACGCGACGAGACCCTGGCGCCGGCGGACACCTGGGCCGGCTGCCCCGCCAGCGCCGAGGAGCTGCACGGGCGCGACCGGGTGTTTTTCTACCGGCGCCTGGTGCTGGCTGAGGCGATCATGGCGGCAGATCGCGGCGCCCTCGTCGATGACCTCGTCGATGAGTCCCCCCGATCCGCCGCGCTTCGAGCGGGCTGAGGTTTTCACCACCGGCGGGTTCCCGGCGCAGGAGAGCTGGCGTGTGGTGCGGGAGGGGCGCGAGCGGGCCCGTCTGTCGCTGTGGTGGCGCCACACGCCGCCCTGGCCAGGGGAGCGGCTGGGCACGATCGGCGATCTGGCGGCCGGCGATCCCCGCGAGGCGTTGCCGCTGCTGCAATGGGCCTGTGAGCGGCTGGCGCAGCAGGGCTGCCGCCGGGTGCTGGCGCCGATGGATGGCAACAGCTGGGGCACCTACCGCTGCCGCCTCGATGCGCCGCTCGGCTTCGTGGGCGAGCCCGCTCCCGGCCCCGACTGGCTGCCCGTGCTTGAAGCCTGCGGCTTCCAGCTGCAGAGCCGTTACGTGAGCCACCGCTGCGACGACCTGGCCTGGCGCCGCCTCCCCGATCGGGTGCAGCGGCGGCTGGCGGGGCTGAAGATTCTGCGGGGCGGGGCGCTGGAGGCGCCGGCGCTGCTGCCGCGGCTCCACCGCCTGGTGATGGAGGCCTTCGCCGCCCAGCCGTGGTTTCTGCCGCTGCCGAGCGAGGCCTTCGCCGCGGCGGTGCGCGGGCGGCTGGGGGCGGAGGCCGGCCCGTTCCATTGGCTGGCCCTCGATGGCGAGGAGCCGGTGGGGCTGCTGCTGGCCCAGCGCCAGCAGGATCAGCTGGTGCTGCGCACCCTGGCGGTGCGTCCCGGCCATCGCTTCGCCGGGCTCGGTTGCCTGCTGCTGGAGCGTGCGAACGCCGCCGCCGCCGCGGCGGGCTGCCGCTCGGCCCTGCACGTGCTGATGCAGGATCCCGGCCCTTCGCAGCGCCTGAGCCGCCATTACGGCCGGCCCGTGGCCCGCTATGGGCCACTGGGGCGCCGGCTGGAGCCGCCGGCCGGGCCGGCCTCACCGCCGCCGCCCTGAGCCCAGGAT
>JBJTWS010000206.1:0-2575 GCA_046081905.1 Synechococcus sp.
TTGGCAGGACCCGCCGCCCCTCCGGTTGTGCTGTCTGGGTCCTGGGCGGCGCGATCCATGGCCAGCCTCCAGCTCCGATCTCCCAGCAAGCTATCGAAGCCGATGGGTTCAGGCCTGCACCAGCGCAGCCAGCACCGCCGGCAGGGGTTGGCGGCTGGGGCCCAGGAACAGCTGGTAGGCCGGGTTGTTGGTTTCCTCCCAGTGCTGGTAGGGGAGGGCTTCGAGGCAGGCTTGCCACTGGGCGCGTTCCTGGTGGGGCACCTGCACCCCCACCACGATCCGCCCCACGTCGGCGCAGTGGTTGCGGTAGTGGAAGATGCTGATGTTCCAGTCGGCGTGCAGGGCCTGCACGAAGGCCATCAGGGCGCCGGGCTTCTCGGGGAACTCGAAGCGGTAGAGCAGCTCCTCGCTGCCGGCCGCCACGGCGTAGGCACCGGCGGGCAGGCGGCCTCCCACCATGTGCCGCAGGTGCAGCTTGGCCAGCTCGTTGCCCGAGAGATCGAGGCAGGGGAAACCGCCGGCCTCCAGCCGCTCGATCAGGCGCTCTGTGTCGCTGCGGCCGCGGATCTGCACCCCCACGAAGATGTGGGCCACGCGGGGATCGGCCATGCGGTAGCTGAACTCCGTGAGGCTGCGGTCGCCCAGCAGTTCGCAGAAGCGCCGCAGGCTGCCGGGCCGCTCCGGGATCTCCACCGCCAGCATCGCCTCGCGCTCCTCCCCCAGCTCCGCCCGTTCGGCCACGAAGCGCAGCCGATCGAAGTTCATGTTGGCGCCGCAGGCCACCGCCACCAACGTGCGGCCCCGCAGGCCCCGGCGGGCCACATCCGCCTTGAGGCCGGCCACCGCCAGGGCGCCGGCGGGCTCGAGGATCGAGCGGGTGTCCTCGAACACGTCCTTGATGGCGGCGCAGATCTCGTCGGTGCCCACGGTCACCATCGCGTCCACGTACTGCTGCGCCAGCGCGAAGGTGTGCTCCCCCACCTGGCGCACGGCCACGCCGTCGGCGAACAGGCCCACCTGCTCGAGGATCACCCGCTCGCCCCGCTCCAGGGAGCGGGTCATGGCGTCGGCATCGACGGGCTCCACCCCGATCACCTCCACCCGCGGCCAGAGGCTCTTCACGTAGGCGGCGATGCCGCCGATCAGGCCGCCGCCCCCCACCGCCACGTAGATGGCATCGGGCGGCGCGGAGCACTGCCGCAGGATCTCGAAGGCGATCGTGCCCTGGCCGGCGATCACCTCCGGATCATCGAAGGGATGGATGAAGGTGAGGCCCCGCTCCCGCTCCAGCCGGCGGGCCTCGGCGCAGGCGGCGTCGTAGTTGTCGCCGTACAGCACCACCCCGGCGCCCCGGGCCGCCACGGCCCGCACCTTCACCTCCGGGGTGGTGACCGGCATCACGATCACGGCCTTGCAGCCCAGCCGCCGGGCCCCCAGGGCCACCCCCTGGGCGTGGTTGCCGGCGCTGGCGGCGATCACGCCCCGCTCCAGCTCGGCGGCGGTGAGGGAAGCCATTTTGTTGTAGGCGCCGCGCAGCTTGAAGCTGAACACCGGCTGCAGGTCCTCCCGCTTGAGCAGCACCTCGTTGTCGAGGCGGGCCGAGAGGCCCGGCGCCGGATCGAGGGGGGATTCGATCGCCACGTCGTAGACCCGGGCGCGCAGGATCCGCTGCAGGTAGCTGCTGGGCTGCGGCATCGCCTCGGCGCGGGGATCGGTCATGGCGGTCAGTGTCGCAATCCCTGTAGCGGTTGTCGCCGGCCCATCGGAGCGACGACCTAGATTGCCGCTCACGAGAGAGCCAGGGCATGCACCTCAGCGAGCTGAGTCACCCCAATCAGTTGCATGGGCTCAGCACCGCTGAACTCGAGGCGATCGCACGGCAGATCCGCGACCGCCACCTGGAGGTGGTGTCCACCAGCGGCGGTCACCTCGGCCCCGGCCTGGGGGTGGTGGAACTCACCCTCGCCCTGTACCAGACCCTCGACCTCGACCACGACCGGGTGGTGTGGGACGTGGGCCACCAGGCCTATCCCCACAAGCTGGTCACGGGCCGCTACAACGATTTCCACACCCTGCGCCAGAAGGGCGGTGTGGCGGGCTACCTCAAGCGCTGCGAGAGCCGCTTCGACCACTTCGGCGCCGGCCACGCCTCCACCTCGATCTCGGCGGCCCTGGGCATGGCCCTGGCCCGCGACCGCCGCGGTGAAGACTTCAAGTGCGTGGCGGTGATCGGCGACGGCGCCCTCACCGGAGGCATGGCCCTCGAGGCGATCAACCACGCCGGCCACCTGCCCCGCACCCGCCTGCTGGTGGTGCTGAACGACAACGACATGTCGATCAGCCCGCCGGTGGGGGCCCTCTCCACCTACCTGAACCGGATGCGGCTGAGCCCGCCGGTGCAGTTCCTCTCCGGCAACGCCGAGGAGGCGATCCGCCACCTGCCCTTCCTGCACGGCGAGCTCCCCACCGAGCTGCAGAACCTCAAGGAGAGCCTGCGTCGCCTGGCGGTGCCGAAGGTGGGCGCCGTGTTCGAGGAGCTGGGTTTCACCTACATCGGCCCGATCGACGGCCACAA
>JBJTWS010000207.1:0-8250 GCA_046081905.1 Synechococcus sp.
CCCGCAGCTCCCCCGCCGGCCGGTCGCGCAGCTGGCGGGCGTTGGCGATGCCTCGCAGGCGGCACCAGCGCGACAGGCGCCGGCCGATGCCCCAGACGTCTTCGACGGCGATGCCCTCCAGCCAGGGATCGGGATCGGCCACGGCGCCGAGGTCGAACACGCCGCCGTGGCCGGGATCGCGCTTGGCGATGCGATTGGCGATCTTGGCCAGCACCTTGCTGGGGGCGATGCCCACCGCCACCGGCAGGCCCAGCTGGCGGCGCACCTCCTGCCGCAGCCGCGTGCCCCAGCCGCGCAGGCAGCCGCCCCTGGGCCGGTTCAGGCGGCCGAAGGCCTCATCGATCGAGTACACCTCCAGTTCCTCCAGCCAGGGCTCGAGGGTGGCCATCAGCCGCTGGCTCATGTCGGCATAGAGGGCGTAGTTGGAGCTGCGCACCACCACCCCCAGCCGCTCGAGGCGGCTGCGCACCTGGAAGTAGGGCGTGCCCATGGCGATGCCCAGGGCGCGGGCCTCGGCGCTGCGGGCCACGATGCAGCCGTCGTTGTTGGAGAGCACCACCAGGGGGCGCCCCAGCAGGGAGGGATCGAGGGCCGCCTCGCAGGAGGCATAGAAGTTGTTGGCGTCGATCAGAACGGTGGCTGAGGCCGTGGCCGTGGCGGTGGCCGGGATCACAGGGGATGGATCACATGGGTGGCCACGCCCCAGATGCAGGCGTCCGGGTCGTGGCCCAGCTCCAGGGGCGGATAGGCGGTGTGGGCCGCCTCCAGCCGCCAGCGCCCCTGGTGGCGCACCAGGAACTTGAGCGTGAAGGCCCCCTCCAGCACCGCCACCACGATCCGGCCGGAGCGGGGTTCGAGGCTGCGGTCCACGATCAGCAGGTCGTCGTGGTGGATGCCGGCACCGGTCATCGAATCGCCGCTCACCCGCAGGAAGAAGGTGCTGCTGGGGTGGTGGATCAGGGCCTCGTTGAGGTCGATCGAGCTCTCCACGTAGTCGTCGGCGGGGCTGGGGAAGCCGGCGGCCACCGCCTCCAGAGCCAGGGGCAGGTGCAGGGGCGCCGGCTGCGGCCGCGGCGGCTGGGGGAACGGCGACTGGGGGAGCAGCGGCTGAGGGAGCGGCGCCTCCCCGGCGGGGAGCGGGCGGCGAGGGGAAGGGGACACGACAGACACCCGAACCCCCGCAGACTAGTTCATCTGTACTGCTGATCGAGTGGCGGGTCGGACAGCGGGTCGAGCGGCGGCTCGGGCCGGGGATCGGGCACGGCGCCGGGTGGCGGCTCCACCGGCAGGCGGGCGCTCGCGCGCCGCAGCACCTCCGCCAGCTCCCCCCCCATCAGCAGGCCCGCCCCGCCCCAGACCAGCCGCAGGGGCAGATCGGCGGCCGCGGCCCCGACCTCCCGCAGCGGCGCAAAGCCGAGCTGCTGGAAGTAGCGCACCAGCCGCCGGTGCTGGCGTTCGTCGTCGCGGATGGCCAGCAGCCGGGCCCGGCGGCAGGGGGTGGCCTCCAGCCCCCAGGCGCCGGTGGCAGACCAGATCAGCGGGGCCACCGCGGCGGTGTCCGGCCCCTGCACCCGCAGGGTGTCGAGCTGCAGGCCGGCGGGGGTGGGCAGGGCCCAGCCCCGCAGCTCCCCCAGCAGCAGGGCCGCCTGGCCGGGCCGGGGCCGGGCCACCACCACCCGCAGGGTGCGCACCCCCAGCCGGTTCGCCACCTGTAGCCGCAGCAGCAGGCCGAGGGAGCGGGCCCGGCGCTCCAGGGAGGCCAGATCGGGCGGCATCACTCTCCCCACTGGCGCAGCAGGTTCGTGTAGCAGCGGCAGAGCAGGTCGAACACCTCCCCCTTGCCCTGCTGCTGGAAGAGGGTGCGGCGGGCGGCATCGAGCTCGAACAGCAATTCCCGCTGCTCGCTGCTGCGCACCCGGCTCTGGATCCAGCCCACCGCCGCCAGCCGCACGCCGGAGCCCACCGGCTCCACCCTGTGCAGCAGGGTGCTGGGGTACACGATCGCGTGGCCGGCCGGCAGCCGCACCGCCTCCTCCCCGTCGGGCGACTCGAGCACCAGCTCACCGCCGGTGTAGGTGGCGGGGTCGCTCAGGGCCAGGGTGAAGGAGAGGTCGGAGCGGCCCCCCGCCATGAAGGCATTGTCCACATGGCGGCCGTAGCCCTCCCCGGTGGTGGAGCGGCTGAACAGCAGCCCGTGCACCCGGGCCGGCAGGGCGGCGGAGCGCACCAGGGGATGGGCCAGCAGCGCCTCCCGCACCCGCGCCTCCAGCTCCTGGTGCAGCTCCGAGGCGCGATCGAGCTGGTGGTTGCGCTTCACGGTGCGGGCGTGCCAGCCGGCGGTCTCGGCGCCGGGGCGCCAGGGGGTCTCGGCGGCCTGGAGGGGCTCCACCAGGGCCTGGACCTGCTCCGGCGGGAGGAGGGGTTCGAGCAGGAAGCGCATGGCAGCAGTGGCGAAAGCTGTGGCAAAAGGCACATCCGTCCGTGCCCGATCGTCGATCGGCCGCACCGACCCCCGTCAAGAATGCCGCCTAGACGTTCCCCCGCCATGGCCCGCCCGAGCCTCGCCCTGTTCCTGGTCACCGCCGGCCTGATGGCCACCACGGCCGGCTGCGCCAAGCCGGAGGCTTCGGGGGGCGAGGAGGGCGACGCGAGCCCCACGATGAGCGCGCCCAAGCCGGACCCCGCCAGCGGTGCCATGCCCCCGATGGGGGAGGGCAAGGGCGACCACAGCGACGAGGGCGGCGAAGGGGGAGAGGGCGGCGAAGGCGGCGAGGGCTGAGAAGGCCGACTCCGCTGCCGCCCCGCCTAGCGTCGGCGGCACCAGCGATCCGGTACGGGGATGGGCAGGATCCAGCGGGCACGCCGCCAGGCCGGACTGCTCACCCCCGCCGACCGGCGCGGCGCCATCCGCCACTGGCGGGAGCCCTACCTGCTGCTGCTGTCGGTGTCGTGGCCTCTGTTCCTGGGGCTGATCACGGCGCTGTACCTGCTGATCAACCTGCTCTTCGCCCTGCTCTACCGCCTCGATCCGGGCGGCATCGGCGGCACCCCCGGCGGGCGGCCCGCCAGCTTCGCCGATGCCTTCTTCTTCAGCGTGCAGACGCTGGGCTCGATCGGCTACGGCGTGCTCCATCCCCGCAGCCCCTGGGCCAACGCGGTGGTGACCCTCGAAGCCCTGGGCGGGCTGCTGTTCATCGCCCTCACCACCGGCCTGGCCTTTGCCCGCTTCTCCCGCAGCACCGCCCGGATCCGCTTCAGCACGCAGGCGGCGGTGCACCCCTACAACGGCCTGCCCACCCTCACGGTGCGGCTGGCCAACGAGCGACGCAACACGATCCTGAACGCGCGCCTGCAGGCCTTCCTCAGCTTCGATGAGCGCAGCAGCGAGGGGCACCGGATGCGGCGCCTGCTGCCGCTGCGGCTCACGCGGGAGGAGGGCATCGTGCTCACCCTGGCCTGGACGGCCATGCACCCGATCGACGGCGAGAGCCCCCTGGCGGGCCTGAGCCCGGAGGAGTTGGAGCAGCAGAACGCGGAGGTGGTGGTGGCCTTCCACGGCACCGATGAGATCCTCGAGCGGCCGATCCACGCCCGGGCCAGCTACGGGGTGGAGGAGATCGCCTGGGGCCACTGCTTCGTGGACATGGTCCAGCCCCAGGGCAGCCGGGTGCTGATCGACTTCTCCCGCTTCGACAAGACCCGGCCCTGTCCCCTGGAGCAGGCTGACTAGGGTGTCGGCTGCCGTGAGCCGTTTCTGTTCTCCCTGCCCCATCGCCTGGCCTACATCTGCGGCCCGGTGCTGATCATCGCCAGCCACCTGGGCTGCCTGCTGCTCCTGCGCACCGGACTGGAGCTCGGCGCCGCCCTCTGGGCCCTGGCCCTCTACCTCACCCGGATGCTCGCCACCACGGCGATCTACCACCGGCTGATCACCCACGGCAGCTACAAGGCGCCGCGGCCGGTGTGGTGGCTGGGTTCCCTGGTGGCGGCGTCCGCGGGGCAGATGGGACCGAGCTGGTGGAAGGCCCACCACCTGCAGCACCACCGCCATGTGGACACGGCCCGGGATCCCCACAGCCCGCTGGAGCCGGCCGCGGGCTGGTGGGGCGGGCTGTGGCGCTCCCAGGCCGGCTGGCTGCTGAGCCGGAGCTTCTTCCCCGAGAGCCTGCCGGCCGACGTGGAGGCCGATCCGGTGCTGCGGCTGATCGACCGGGCCCACATGGTGCCGCTGCTGGCCCTGGTGGGGATCTCCTATGCCCTGGGCGGCCTGCCCTGGCTGGCGGCCTTCTGCCTGAGCACCACGCTGCTGTTCCACGGGGTGGCCTCGGTGAACTCCGCGGCCCATCTCTGGGGCGAGCAGCCCTTCGACAGCGGTGATGCCAGCCGCAACAACGGCTGGGTGGCCCTGATCACCCTGGGGGAGGGCTGGCACAACCTGCACCACGCCTTCCAGGCCTCGGCGCGGCAGGGCATCGGCCTGCGCCAGGGCGAGCCGGTGCTGCTGCCGGATCCCACCTACCGCTTCATCCGGCTGCTGGAGCGGCTGGGCTGGGCCAGCCAGCTGCGGCTCCCCTCCCGCCATGCCCTGCGGGCCCGCCGCCGCCGGCCGGAAGGTCCGGGCGGGGAACTGCTCTGGCTGGAGCCGGCAGCAGCGGCCCGCCAGCGCGCCTGAGCCGCAGGGCACGCGAAGCCGCGAGCCCAGAAGGAAAGGGAGCCTTCACTCAACTTCAAGAATCGCAGCAATCGGCAGGGAAAGCGTAGAGATTCCACACAGGATTGCGCGCGTGGCAATTCTCTCCAGTCAACACAATTACCATCGCGCCGGCCGCGACCGTTGTCGCCGCCCCTCCCTTGCCCTCTTGCCTTTCTTCGCATGACCCTGGTCAGAGCGCCCCAGCTGGGCATCGATCGATACGCCAATGATCGGCACAAGGAAAGCTGGTCGCACGCCTCCCCAGACGACAGAAGCACCTTCATCCGCGCCGTGTACCGCCAGGTGCTCGGCTATCAGTACGTGATGGCCAGCGAGCGGCTCAGCAGCGCCGAATCCCTCTTCCGCAACGGTTTTCTGAGTGTGCGCTAACTGGTGCGCACCGTGGCCCAGAGCGCCCTGTACCGGTCGCGTTTCTTCGAGAACAGCAACCCCTACCGCTTCATCGAGCTCAACCACAAGCATCTGCTCGGCCGCGCTCCCCACAACAAGGAGGAGATGCTGCATCACTTCACCATCCTGCAGGAGCAGGGCTACGCCGCCGAGATCGATTCCTATATCGACAGCCCCGAATACCAGGAGCGCTTCGGTCAGGACACCGTTCCCTATCTGCACGGCTGGGATTATTCGGTGGGCCATGAAGGCCGCCAGTTCTCCTGGCTGATGCAGCTCGCCCGCGGCGCCGCCGCCTCCGTGAAGGGCGACGGCGCCGGCCACCAGTTCCGCCTCGGCCGTGCCCTCCACCAGGACCGGGCCCTGCCGGTGCCGGGCTCCGCGGCGCGGGTGGTGATCGTGTCCACCGAAGGGCCGTTCCAGGCCGCGGTGAGCAGCAGCAGCGACCTGGGCGAGAACTTCGATCCGGGCCAGTTCCGCAGCAGCCCCGCCCAGAGCCATCGCCGCGAGGCCCTGCGGGTGTCCGCCGGCGAGCGCGCCACCGGCGGGGATGGACGGGTGGTGACGATCACCGCCACCGGGATCAGCAACAACGCCTACGTGCGCAGCGGCGCCTACGTGCTCCGCATCCCCTACAGCCGCATGAATGAGGCTCTGCAGCGGGTGAACCGCCTCGGCGGCCGCGTGGTGGATGTGGCCGTGAGCTGAGCGGCCCGTTCGGGGGGATCGCCGCCCAAGATGGCCTGGCGATGAGCCGGGCCCTCCCGGCGGCGGGTTCCCCCATGAGCGACTGCTTCGATCTGATCGTGCTCGGCGCCGGCTCCGGCGGCCTGGCGGCCGCCAAGCGGGCCGCCTCCCACGGGGCCCGGGTGGCGATCGTGGAGGGGGACCGGGTGGGGGGCACCTGCGTGATCCGCGGCTGCGTCCCGAAGAAGCTGCTGGTGTACGGCTCCGCATATCGCCATCTGCTGGCGGATGCCCCCAGCTACGGCTGGACCCTCGAGGGGGTGCAGAGCAACCCCTCCACGCTGCTGGCCAACGTGCGCGCCGAGGTCGACCGGCTCAACCAGCTCCACATCGGCCTGCTGGAGAAGGCCG
Source organism: Synechococcus sp. (assembly GCA_046081905.1). Taxonomy (GTDB): domain Bacteria; phylum Cyanobacteriota; class Cyanobacteriia; order PCC-6307; family Cyanobiaceae; genus CBW1002. The sequence goes on from JBJTWS010000207.1 coordinate 6,203, forward strand.
GGGTGGAGCTCGTGCGGGGCTGGGGCCGCTTCCAGGACCCCCACCACCTGGCGGTGCAGTCCACGCCGCATCCCACGCCGCAGGGGGAGGCCTCGCGGGTGCTGCGGGGCGAGCGGATCCTGATCGCCGTGGGCGGGCGGCCCACCCGCCCCGCCTTCCCGGGGGCCGAACGGGCCTGGGTGAGCGACGACCTCTTCCTGCTGGAGCGCCTGCCGGAGCGGGTGGTGATCGTGGGGGCCGGCTTCATCGCCTGCGAATTCGCCTGCATCCTCCGCGGCCTCGGCGTGGCGGTGACCCAGCTGGTGCGGGGGGATCACCTGCTGCGGGGCTTCGATCGGGAGGCGGCCCGGGCCGTGCAGGAGGGCATGGAGGCCGAGGGCATCGAGATCCGCTTCGCCCACAGCCCGGAGCGGCTGGAGGGGGAGCCGGGCGATTGGCTGCTCACCACCCAGGGCGGCGAGGCGATCGCCTGCGGCGGTGTGCTGCTCGCCACGGGCCGCCAGCCCTTCCTCGAGGGGCTCAACCTGGAGGCGGCGGGGGTGGCCATGGAGGGGCGGCGCATCTGCGTCGACGCCAGCCAGACCACCAGCGTGCCCCACATCTTCGCCGTGGGGGATGTCACCGACCGGATCAACCTCACCCCGGTGGCGGTGGATGAAGGCCGCGCCTTCGCCGACACGGTGTACGGCGGCAAGCCGCGGCAGGTGAACCACGATCTGGTGGCCACGGCGGTGTTCAGCCAGCCGGAACTGGCCAGCGTGGGGCTCACCGAGGAGGAGGCGATCGCCCGCTGCGGCGCCGACGACGTGCGGGTGCATCGGGCCCGCTTCCGGCCCATGGCCCAGGCCCTGCCGGGCCGCGGGCCGCGGGTGCTGCTCAAGCTGATCGTGCAGACCAGCACCGATCGGGTGCTGGGGGTGCACATGGTGGGGGAGCACGCCGCCGAGATCATCCAGATGGCCGCCATCGCCCTCGGCATGGGCGCCACCAAGGCCGATTTCGACCGCACCATGGCCCTCCACCCGAGCGTGGCGGAGGAGTTCGTGACCCTGCCGAACTAACGGACCGGCCGGCCGGTCGTGAGGCGCAGCCGCAGGGCATCGGCGCCCAGCACCAGCAGGGGCGTGAGCAGCAGCGGCGGCAGCCAGGCCAGCGGATAGGGGGCCATGGTGAAGATCCCCGCCAGGGGCGGCAGCAGGATCATCAGCGCCGCCAGGACCAGTTCCGAGGCGATCGCCACCAGCAGCAGGGGGTTCTCCCGCCAGGCGCTCGGGATGCCCGCCCAGGGCAGCCGCGGCCCCAGCTCCCGCCGACAGGCCAGCAGCGCTCCCACCTGGCCGAGCACGATCACGGTGAAGGTCACGCTGGCGGCCTGGAGCTGGCGGTGGGCGAGGGCCGCCGGCGCCTGGCCGTGGAGCAGCAGGGGCGCCAGCTGCCGCAGTTCCTCCCCGCCCACACCCCCCTGGTGCCACACCAGCAGGTAGGCCCCCAGGGCGGCGAGGGCCTCGGTGAGCCCCAGCACCAGGTAGGCCCGCACCATCAGGGGGCGATCCAGCAGCGGGGCGCCGCGGGGCCGCGGCGGACGCCGCAGCAGCCCGGCCTCCGGCGGTTCGGCCCCCAGGGCCAGGGCGGGCAGGATGTCGGTGCCCAGATCCACCGCCAGGATCTGCATCACCGAGAGGGCCGCCGGGATCCGCAGCGCCACCATCGCCAGGAAGGGCAGGGCCTCCGCCAGGTTCGCCACCAGGATGTAGGTGGTGAAGCGGCGGATGTTGCTCACCACGGCGCGCCCCAGCCGCACCGCCTCCACGATTGTGGCGAAGTTGTCGTCGAGCAGCACGATGTCCGCCGCCTCGCGGGCGACATCGGTGCCGTTGCGGCCCATCGCCAGGCCCACGTCCGCAGCCCGCAGGGCCGGGGCATCGTTCACCCCATCGCCGGTCACGGCCACCACCTCCCCCAGGGCGCGGTAGGCCTGCACCAGCCGCAGCTTCTGCTCCGGGGCCATGCGGGCGAACACCAGCCGGGTGCGGTACTTCAGCAGCTGG
>JBJTWS010000208.1:0-7867 GCA_046081905.1 Synechococcus sp.
GCCTGCAGGCCGAGCGCCAGGGCCGGCCCCTGGAACTGCGCCTCACCCCAGCGGACCTGGGCGGCATCGGCCGCATCGGCGCCCAGCTCCAGCCCAGCGGCAGCGAGGCCTACCGCCAGGCCCACAATCCGCTGGAGATCCTGCGACAGGCCAACCGCGAGTTCAGCAGCCTCACCCGCCGCACCGTGGAGGGCTTCGCCAGCCTGATCACCCACTTCGGCGAAACCGCCGGCCAGGTGTCGGGGCCGGTGAAGATCGTGGAGATGGGCGCCTCCCTGGCCCGCCAGGGCGGCAGCAGCCTGTTCCTCTACACGGCCCTGATCTCGATCAACCTGGCGGTGCTCAACGCCCTGCCCCTGCCCCTGCTCGATGGCGGCCAGTTCGTGCTGCTGATGTTCGAAGGTTTCCGGGGCCGGCCCCTGCCGGAGCGCTTCCAGATGGCCTTCCTGCAGTCGGGCTTCGTGTTCCTGGTGGGCCTCAGCGTGGTGCTGATCGTGAAGGACACCAGCCAGCTGCCGGCGGTGCAGCAGCTGATGAGCCGCTGAGGGAGCACCGGCAGCCATGGCCGCCCGCTTTCCCTCGGCCCGGAAACGGGCACCGGAGCTGCTCGAGCGCCTCGGCGCCCTCTATCCCCACGCCACCTGCTCGCTCGACTGGCGCACGCCCTATGAGCTGCTGGTGGCCACCATGCTCTCGGCCCAGTGCACCGACGAGCGGGTGAATCAGGTCAGCCCGGCCCTGTTCGCGCGTTTCCCGGATGCCGCCGCCGCGGCGGCGGTGGAGGCCGAGGCGGTGGAGCCCTACGTGCGCTCCACCGGCTTCTACCGCAACAAGGCCAGGAACATCGTGGCCAGCGCACGGCTGCTGCTGGAGCGCCACGGCGGCGCGGTGCCGCAGACCATGGAGGAGCTGCTGGAGCTGCCCGGGGTGGCCCGCAAGACCGCCTCGGTGGTGCTGGCCTGGTGCTTCGGCATCAACGCCGGCGTGACCGTGGACACCCACGTGAGCCGCCTGGCCCAGCGGCTGCGCCTCAGCCGCCACAGCGAACCCCGCCGGATCGAACCCGATCTGATGAAGCTGGTGCCCCAGCAGGACTGGCAGAACCTCTCGATCCGGCTGATCTTCCACGGCCGGGCCGTGTGCACCGCCCGCAGCCCCCGCTGCGGCGGCTGCCCGATCGCCGACCTCTGTCCCAGCCATCCCGACGCCCTGAAGAGGGTGACCAGCCGAGCGGTAAGCTGATCCATTCCCTGATCCCTCCCGCTCGGCCCGCATGGCGAAGAAGTCGATGATTGCGCGCGATGTGAAGCGCAAGAAGATGGTGGATCGCTTCGCCGCCAAGCGCGCTGCCCTGAAGGCTGCCTTCGAGGCGGCGGCCGATCCGATGGAGCGTCTGGAGATCCACCGCAAGATTCAGTCGCTGCCCCGCAACAGCGCCCCCACCCGCCTGCGCAACCGCTGCTGGGCCACCGGCAAGCCCCGCGGTGTGTACCGCGATTTCGGCCTCTGCCGCAACCAGCTGCGCGAGCGCGCCCACAAGGGCGAGCTCCCCGGTGTGGTGAAGTCGAGCTGGTGAGCGTCGCTGCGGCGACCCCCGTCGAACCGGTGGCGCCCCCCTGCGGGGGCGCCTTTTTCATGGCCGGCGGCAGGCGCGGGGGATGCCAAGGAAATCCAAAGCTTCCCCGGGCCCGTGGGGTCCGGATGCGAGAATGGAGCTTGACAAAAAGGACATAAGCGCAAGTGCAAGGACGAACTCAGTCGATCTCCTTCGATGGTCGGGAGATCCGGCTGACCACCGGTCGGTTTGCTCCCCAGGCGGGGGGCTCGGTGATGATCGAATGCGGCGACACCGCGGTGCTGGTCACCGCCACCCGCTCCAATCCCCGGGAAGGGATCGATTTCCTCCCCCTGATCTGCGACTACGAAGAGCGGCTCTATGCCGCCGGTCGCATCCCCGGCAGCTTCATGCGGCGCGAGAGTCGCCCCCCCGAGCGGGCCACCCTGATCGCCCGGCTGATCGACCGGCCGATGCGGCCGCTGTTCCCCAGCTGGATGCGCGACGACCTGCAGATCGTGGCCACCTGCCTGTCGATGGATGAGCGGGTTCCCCCCGATGTGCTCGCGGTGACCGGCGCTTCGGTGGCCACGCTGCTGGCGGGAATCCCGTTCCAGGGCCCGATGGCCGCCGTGCGGGTGGGCCTGCTGGGCGACGACTTCGTGCTCAACCCCAGCTACCGCGAGATCGAGCGCTCCGACCTCGATCTGGTGGTGGCCGGCACACCCGAGGGGGTGATCATGGTGGAGGCCGGTGCGAACCAGCTGCCCGAGCAGGATGTGATCGAAGCGATCGACTTCGGCTACGAAGCGGTATCGGAACTCATCAAGGCCCAGCTGAATCTGCTCGAGGAGCTCGGCATCACTCCGGTGCTGCCCGAAGCCCGCAGCGAACACACCACGCTGCCCTCCTTCCTGGATAAGGAATGCGCCAAGGCGATCGGCGACGTGCTCAAGCAGTTCTCCCAGACCAAGGCGGAACGCGACGAGAAACTCGATGCGATCAAGGCCGAGGTGAGCGAGAAGATCGCCGCCCTGAAGGACGACGATGCCGTGAAGGTGGCGGTGGCCAGCAACGGCAAGGCGCTGGGCAACAGCTACAAGGCACTCACCAAGAAGCTGATGCGCGAGCAGATCCTCAAGGACGGCAAGCGCGTGGATGGCCGCAGCCTCGATGAGGTGCGCCCGATCAGCGCTGCCGCCGGTGTGCTGCCCAAGCGCGTGCATGGTTCGGGCCTGTTCCAGCGGGGCCTGACCCAGGTGCTCTCCTGCGCCACCCTCGGCACCCCGAGCGATGCGCAGGAGATGGACGACCTCAACCCGTCCAACGAAAAGACCTACCTGCACCACTACAACTTCCCGCCCTACTCCACCGGTGAGACCCGGCCGATGCGCAGCCCCGGCCGCCGCGAGATCGGCCACGGCGCCCTGGCCGAGCGGGCCCTGATGCCCGTGCTGCCCAGCAAGGAATCCTTCCCCTACGTGCTGCGGGTAGTGTCCGAGTGCCTGAGCTCGAACGGTTCCACCTCGATGGGCTCGGTGTGCGGCAGCACTCTGGCCCTGATGGATGCCGGCGTGCCCCTCAAGGCCCCGGTGAGCGGCGCCGCCATGGGCCTGATCAAGGAGGGCGAGGAGGTGCGCATCCTCACCGACATCCAGGGCATCGAGGACTTCCTCGGTGACATGGACTTCAAGGTGGCCGGCACCGAGAAGGGCATCACCGCCCTGCAGATGGACATGAAGATCACCGGCCTGGCGGTGAAGACCGTGGCCGAGGCCGTGAACCAGGCCCGCCCGGCGCGGCTGCACATCCTCGAGAAGATGCTCGAGGCGATCGACAAGCCCCGGGAGGTGCTGAGCCCCCACGCGCCGCGCCTGCTCAGCTTCCGCATCGATCCGGAACTGATCGGCACCGTGATCGGTCCCGGCGGCCGCACGATCAAGGGCATCACCGAGCGCACCAACACCAAGATCGACATCGAGGACGGCGGCATCGTGACGATCGCCAGCCACGACGGTGCCGCCGCCGAGGAGGCACAGCGGATCATCGAGGGGCTCACCCGCCGCGTGTCCGAGGGCGAGGTGTTCACCGGCGGCGTGACCCGGGTGATCCCGATCGGCGCCTTCGTGGAGATCCTGCCTGGCAAGGAGGGGATGATCCACATCTCCCAGCTCAGCGAGGCGCGGGTGGAGAAGGTGGAAGACGTGGTGAAGGTGGGCGATCAGGTGACCGTGCGGGTGCGCGAGATCGACAACCGCGGCCGCATCAACCTCACCCTGCGCGGCGTGCCCCAGCAGGAGCCCGTGGGGGTCTGAGCCTCCGGCCCATTGAAATTCCAGGCCGGCCCCTGCGGGGGCCGGTTTTTTTGTGGCCGGCGAACGGCGCTCCGCCCGGGATGCCTCAGACCGGGAAGCCGGGATCGATCGCGGCCATCGCCGCCGCCGCCCGCTCACACAGGGCCCCGTGGCTGGCGCCATGGCTGGCGATCAGGCAGCCGGCCTGGCGCACGTCGCCATCGTTGTAAGAGAGGGCATGGCCGTCGGCATGGGTGAAGGCCCCGCCGGCAGCCCGCAGCACCGCCTCGGGCGCTGCCATGTCCCAGTCCTTGGGGGCGCTCCTGCCCGAGAGGGAGATGTAGAGGTCGGTCTCGCCCCGCAGGATCGTGGCCACCTTGCCGCCCACGCTGCCGATCGCCTTGGTGTCGCCCAGGGCCAGGGCCTCGAGCAGCTGCTCGAGCCGCTGGTCGCGGTGGTTGCGGCTGGCCACCAGCACCAGCTCGCCCAGCTCCCGGCGGGGGCTCAGGGCCGGCGCGAACTGCTCACCGGCGCGGTTCTCCCGCCAGGCCCGGCCGCTGCCGTCGGCCGCAAGCCAGCCGATCCAGAGTTCCTCCATCTCCGGCAGCAGCACCACCCCCAGCACGGGCTGGTGGTCCTTCACCAGGGCCAGGTGCACGGCGTACTCGCCGGTGCCCTGGAGGAAGTCCTTGGTGCCATCGAGGGGATCGAGGATCCAGAGCCACTCGGCCGCCAGGGGCTCGCCCTCCCGCAGCTGCTCACGGGCGGTCTCCTCGCTCAGCAACGTCCAGTCGGCGGTGGGAAAGGCCGCGGCCAAGCCGTCGAGCAGCCAGCGGTTCACCGCCAGATCCGCCGCTGAAACGGGCCCTTCGCCACCCTCTTCGACGCTGAGGGCCCGGGCGAAGCCATAGGGGGGCTGCTCGCCGCGGGCGTAGGCCCGCAGGATGTCCGCCGCGCCCCAGCTGAGCCGACGCAGCTCCTCCAGCAGGGCCTCGGGTGACACCCCGGGGGGCAGGGAAGGGGTGGCCGGCATCATGGAGCTACGACAGGGATTCGGGACGGGAACCGCCCCGCGAGGTGCATTGTGCAGGAACCCGAACCCGCGGCCGGCGTGCTCTATCTGGTGGGAACGCCGATCGGCAACCTGGGCGATCTCTCCCCCCGCGCCCGGCAGGTGCTGGCCGGCGTGGACCGGATCGCCTGCGAGGACACCCGCCGCAGCGGGCTGCTGCTGCAGGCGCTGGGACTACGCCAGCGGCTAGTGAGCTTCCACCAGCACAACCAGGCGGCCCGCATCCCCCAGCTGCTGGAGGAGCTGCAGGCGGGCGGGCGGCTGGCCCTGATCAGCGATGCGGGCCTGCCGGGCATCTCCGATCCCGGCGAACCCCTGGTGGCGGCCGCCCGGGCAGCCGGGGTGGAGGTGATCTGCGTGCCCGGGCCCTGCGCCCTCACCACCGCCCTGGTGAGCAGCGGGCTGCCCTGCGGCCGCTTCTGCTTCGAGGGGTTCCTGCCCGCCCGGGGCCGCCAGCGGCGCGCCCGCCTGGAGGAGCTGCGGCCGGAAGAGCGCACGCTGGTGCTCTACGAGGCGCCGCACCGCCTGGTGGATCTGCTGGAGGACCTGCTGGAGGTGCTGGGGGACCGGCCCCTGCAGGTGGCACGGGAGCTCACCAAGCGGCACGAGCAGCAGGTGGGGCCGAGCGTGGCCGCCGCGCTAGCCCATTTCCGCCAGGTGCCGCCCCAGGGGGAATGCACCCTGGTGCTGGGGGGAGCGGCACCCGAGGCGCCGCACCCGTGGACTGAGGAGGAACTGCAGCAGGAACTGCAGGAGCTGGTGCGCGCCGGGCGCAGCCGCAAGGAGGCGGCCAGGGAGCTGGCGGAGCGCACCGGCTGGAGCCGGCGGGAGCTCTACGGCCTGCTGCACCGGCCCGACACCGCAGCGGATGGGCCAGAGTGAGGGCCAGGCCCATCCCCGCGCCCCGATGCTGCTGCGCCTGCGTCTGCTATGCACCACCGCGATGGGCAGCGCCCTGATGCTGCTGGTGCTCTGCCTCGGCGCCCAGAACCTCGACGAGCGGCTGAGCCTGAATCTGGGGTTCGCCCGCACCGCACCGCTGCCGAGCGGCTTCCTGGTGGGGGTGGCGCTGGTGCTGGGGATCGTGAGCGGCGGTAGCAGCGCCGCCCTGCTGCTGCCCCGCCAGCCCTGAGGCGGGGATCGGGAGATCTCAGCCGGCGCGGCCGCGACGCGATTCGTGAAGAACCTGCGGCTCCGCCCGCCGCTTCACGGCTGGAATCGCCACTCTGGAATCTGGCAGCTGCCGGTGCCCCTCCATGCCGACCCGCCTCCGCGCGCTTTCGCTTCCGCCGTTGCCCCAGCCGGCCGCGGCCACCCCGCGAGCCGGGGGGAGCCGGCCCGAGCTCGGGGGGGCCCGCCTCGAAGACCTCGAGGCCGAGCTCGAAGCCCTGCTGGCGGCGGAAGCGGCGCCGGACGGCTCCCTGGCCCTTCCCCCCTGGGGGGAGGAAGCCTTCCCGGAGGGGGAGCCCGGGCAGCCGGATCGCGATCCCTTCCTCAGCGCCCTTGAGGTGCGGGCAGAGATGCTGCGGGAGCACCTGCAGCGCGGCGGACGCCCCGGCACGCACAGCGGCGCGGTGCGGGAGGAACTGGCCTCGATCGAAGCTCTGCTGGAGCACCTGCAGCGGGACGAGGTCGTCTGAGCGAGCACACCGCTGTGATCGCGGCGACAGCGGGGGGGTCTGGAAGGGGAGAAGGTAATGGGTGAGCGCAGGAGATATCCCCATGAGCCTCCCCCCAACCCCGTTGGCTTCCCAACCCGCGGCCCTCAGCCCGCTCCAGAGCCCAGCCAGCAACGCATCCGCCGCAGGCGGCCCCACCCCGAGGCGCCTCACCTGGGCGCTTGTACTCGACGATATGGCCAGTGCCCAGGCCCGCCGCGCCTTCGCCGGCGGATGCCGTGAGGATCAGCAGCCCGGCAGGGAGTAGAGGGCCCCATCCACCACCAGCCGGGTGATGCCCTTGCGCACCAGGTAGGGAGCGGTGCGGCGGAACACATCCGTGTCCGGCACCTTGATCACCCGCTGGGTGCGGCCGCACTGCCGCTTGGCGTTGCGGGAGTTGGCATACACCATCAGGGCCTGCCGCTCCTGTTCCTCCTCGGCCAGGGGCGGCAGATCGGAGAAGTCGCGCAGCGGCTTCACCTCCAGTTCCACGGTCTTGTCCACCAGCATGAACACGCTGCCGGGCAGCACGGCCTCCTCCAGGGGGCGGGCCTCCAGGGCCGGAGCGCCGTCGTGCGCCGGGGTACCGGCGAGCGGCACCACCACGAACAGATCGGCCTGGGAATCGGCGTCTTCGGGGCCGTCGTCGTCGGGACTGTCGTCGTCGACTGTGTCTTCGCTGTCGTCGCCGAAATCATCGGCATCATCGATCGCCCAGCTGGAGGGGCGATCTTCCGTGTCGCGTTCCGGGGTCTCGCGTTCCGGGTGCTCGAGCTCGGGGAGCTCGAGGGCTGATTCCTCCACCGAACGCGCCGCCAGAGGCGGAGCCTCCGGCACCGGGGCTTCCGGCTCCCCGGCAGCCGACTGCGGCAGTTCGAGCTGGGGAGTGTCCGCAGCCGCTGCCGTGCCACCACGGCGGCCGCGGCGCCCCTTGAGCCGCTCGTACTCCTCGGGGTCGAGCGCCTGCTTCACCACCCGGCTCACGGTGTTGGCACTGCATTCGTACTGGTCGGCCAGCTCCTGGCTGGTGGCGCCGCCGCGGAAGCGATCCACCAGTTCGATTTTCTGCGCTTCGCTGAGCCGGGTCGCCGCCATGGCGCGAAAATCCGCATGGTGGATCAATCTAAGGGTCCCCTCCCGAGGGGCAGCCCCGGCCTTCCCCGGCCCCCCGCACAAGGCATCATTGGGAGGCTGGCGCCAGCCCGCCGGCTCCCTTAGCTCAGCTGGATAGAGCAGCTGCCTTCTAAGCAGCCGGTCGTTGGTTCGAATCCAACAGGGGGCGTTC
>JBJTWS010000209.1:0-11402 GCA_046081905.1 Synechococcus sp.
GATGTCGGCGGTCTGCATGTCATCGGCACGGAACGCCACGAGTCGCGGCGGATCGACCGCCAGTTGCGCGGACGCTGGCCTATTTCGAGTGCCTGCACGAAGTGAAGCTGATCGTGGATCTGATGGTGAAGGGCGGCCTCACGGCCATGCGCGATTCGATCTCGAACACCGCTGAATACGGCGACTATGTGAGCGGCCCCCGCCTGATCACCGCCGACACCAAGGCCGAGATGAAGCGCATCCTGGCCGACATCCAGGACGGCACCTTCGCCAAGAACTTCGTGGCCGAGTGCGAAGCCGGCAAGCCCGAGATGGCGAAGATCCGCGAGCGCGATTCCCAGCACCCGATCGAGCAGGTGGGCAAGGGCCTGCGCTCGATGTTCTCCTGGTTGAAGGCCGCCTGATTCCCCCAACGGGCGCCCCGTCGCCATCCTGGGTCCGTGCCCTGCGGCACGGACCCTTTTTCGTGCCCCCCATGCGTCCGCTTCGCCTCTCTTGGCTCTGGGGCAGCGCCCAGGCCGGCAGCAGCCTCACCCTGGCCTCCACCGCCTGGATGGTGAGCGGCTTCACGCCATCGCCGCTGCTGAACAGCCTGCTGCCGGCCCTGGGCACCCTGCCGGTGCTGCTGCCGCTGCGGCGCCGGCCGAGCGGCTACGGGCTGCAGCTGGCCAGCGTGCTGCTGCTGCTGGGGGTGAGCGTGGCGCAGCTCTCCGGCCGGGTGGCCCCCCCCTGGTTGCTGGTGCCCTCGCTGCTGGCGGTGCTGCTGTTCGGCATCGGCGCGGAGGAGAGCCAGCTGCCGCTGCAGCGGCGCCTGCTGCGCCAGTCGGGGCTCTCGATCGAGCGGCTGCGGCAGGGGAGTGACCTGGGCGCCCTGGCGGGCAACCTGCTCACGGCGGTGCTGTTTCCGGCGGTGAAGCAGTTCACCCCGGCCCTGCTGCTGCTGCTGCCCCTCGGCAGCGCCGCCCTGCCCGCCGCCGATCGCAGCGCTACTGATGCCCCGGAAGCGGCACCAGAAGCGTCCGAGGCACCGCCACCCCTGGAGCGCCGCTGCCTGCTGCAGGGGCTGCTGTTCGGTGGCCTGTTCGCCCTGCTGCCCCTCTGGGTGCGGGCCGTGGGGGCCGGCAAGTGCTTCGACTTCGCCATGGTGCTGGCGGCCTACGGCGTGGGCCGCAGCCTCCAGGGGCGCCTGCCCGCCCTGCCGGGGGCCATGCGCTACGGCCTGATGGGGGGCCTGCTGATCGGCACCCAGGTCACACCGGGCTGGGCGGCGGTGCTGCTGTTCGTGCCCCTGGGCGCCCTGGCCGCCGCGGCGGATGGGGCCCTAGTGGAGCAGCTGGCGCCCCTGGGGGATGGGGCCCTGCGCTGGCAGGTGCTGCAGCGCAGTGGCGCCGTGGGCGGCCTGGCCGGCAGCCTCGGGATGGGGCTGTTCGCCCAGCTCCTGGGGCTGGGGATGGCGGTGCCCCTGCAGGTGGCGGCGTTTGCGGCGATGGCGCTGCTGGCCGGCCGCCCCCCCCGCGCCGCGACTTGAGGCATGGAGGGCTGGCTGCTGGTGCTGGCGGCGGTGGCGCTCGACCGGTTGGTGGGCGATCCCAGGGACTGGCTGCACCCGGTGGTGGTGATGGGCTGGGCGATCCGCCGCCTCCAGGGGCTGGCGGAGCGCTGGGCGGGCGACCGCCCAGTACGGCTGCGGCTGGCGGGCGGAGGGATCACGCTGCTGGTGGTGGGAGCCAGCGCCGCTGCGGGCGCCCTGGTGGAGCACCTGGCTCTGGCCCGGCCCCTGGCCCTGCCGCTGCTGGTGATCGCTCTGGCCAGCGCCCTGGCGGGCCGCAGCCTCGAGCAGGCCGTGGGGGCGGTGCTGGAGGCCCTGCCGCCGGCCCCAGGGGAACCGGAGGGGGAGACGCTGGAGCCGGCCCGCCGGCGGCTGGCCTGGATCGTGGGCCGGGATGTGGCCGGGCTGGACCGGGAGGAGATCCTGCGGGCGGCCGCCGAAACCGCCAGCGAGAACGCGGTGGATGGCCTCTTTGCCCCCCTGTTCTGGATGCTGCTGGGTGCCCTGCTCTGGTCCCTGAAACCCGGAACGATGTCTGCGGGGCTGCTGGGGCCGCTCAGCCTGGCCTGGGGGTTCAAGGCCGCCAGCACCCTCGATTCGATGCTGGGCTACCGGCGGGGGCGGCTGCGCTGGCTCGGCACCGCCGGCGCCCGCCTCGACGACCTGCTCACCTGGCTGCCCTGCCGCCTGGTGGCCCTCACCCTGCCCCTGGTGAGCGGCACGGAGGCCGGCGCGCTGCAGCGGTTCCGGCGGGCCCTGCGGGAGGGGGCCCCGGATCCCTCGCCGAATGCGGGTGTGTCGCAGGCGGCCTATGCCCTGGCCAGCGGCCTGCGGCTGGGGGGCCTCAACCACTACGGCGGCGTGGCCCGGCCCAAGCCGCTGCTGAACGAAACGGGGCGAGCCGCCGACGAGCGCGGGGTGGCGCGGATCCTGCAGCTCAGCCGCCGGCTGACGGGGCTCTGGCTGCTCGGCGCCCTGCTGCTGGGTGTGGGGCTGCCGCCCCTGCTGCAGGGGCTCGCCGCTCGGTAGGCACCGGCCCAATAGGCGCCGATCAGTAGGCGCCGCGGTCGGTGGGGTCGAGGATCACGCTGAAGGTGCGCAGGATGATGCGCACATCCATCCAGAAGCTGCGGTGGCGGGCATAGGAAACGTCGAGCTTCACCCGCTTGGCATAGGTGAGATTGTTGCGGCCGGATACCTGCCAGAGACCGGTGAGTCCGGGGCGCACCGCCAGCACTTCGTCCATGCGATCGCCATAGCGATCCAGCTCCTTCTCCACGATCGGGCGAGGACCCACCACGCTCATCTCGCCGCGCAGCACATTCACGAACTGGGGCAGTTCATCGAGGCTGGAGCGGCGCAGGAATTTGCCCAGCCTGGTAATGCGGGGATCCTTGCGGAGCTTGAAATCGTTGCGGAATTCCTCCTCCAGATCCGGCGATTCCGCCAGCAGGGCCGAGAGCAGCTTGTCGGCATCGCGGCGCATGGTGCGGAACTTGATGCAGCCGAAACTCCGGTAGCCCCGCCCCACCCGCTGCTGCACATAGAACACCGGCCCGCGGGAGGTGAGCTTCACCAGCAGGGCAAGCAGCAGAAACACCGGCGCCCCGAGGCTGAGCACCAGCAGGGAAAAGAGGATGTCGCCGCTGCGCTTGAGCACCCGAGAACGCTTCGACTGCAGCCGGATCAGCTGGTGGGCCGTGGGCGACTTCACCAGAACCAGCGGTGCGGGGGAACGCCGGAAGCGGGGGCGGGCAAGGGCAAGGGTCGTGGGAGCAGACGGCCTGGGGCCGCTCGGCGGTGGCGGCAATCTAAAAATCGCCCTCACCCGCCCCCCGCCAGCGGTGGCAGCTCCTCCAGAGGCACAGGCCCCCTGGCATGGCCCAGGCGGCGCCGGTGGGTCTGCCAGAGCCGCTCGAGCTGCTCCTGCATCCGCAGGCGGAAGGCGGCGGGGGAGAAACGCAGGGCCCATTGGCGCTGCAGCTCCGGAGGGAACCGCCGCCAGAGCCGCTCCTGGTGGAACTGCTCCAGGGCCGCCGCCAGGCTGGCGGCACTCTGCTCCGGGAAGAGCAGGCCGGTGGGAAGAGGGGCCCCGCTGCTCAGGCAGCGGACGCTGTCGAGCAGCCCGCCCTGGCCCAGGGCAATCACCGGGGCTCCGGCCGCCATCGCCTCCACCGGCGCGATGCCGAAATCCTCGAGGCCGGCATACACATAGGCCCGGCAGCGCTGCAGCCAGTCGTTCACCACCGGGGCGGGGCAGTGACCAAGGAAGCGCACCGTGGGGCCGGCCATCGCCTCGAGCCGGCGGCGCTCCGGCCCATCACCGATCACCACCAGGGGCAGGCCGGTGCGGTTGAAGGCCTGCACCACCAGGTCCACCCGCTTGTAGGGCACCAGCCGGCAGACATTGAGGTACACGTCGTCGCGGGGCTGATCGGCGCGGAAGCGCTCCACCTCCACCGGCGGGTGCACCACCGTGGCCTGGCGGCGCCAGCAGCGGTGGATGCGGCGGGCGGTGAAACGGGAGTTGGCGATCAGGTGATCGACCCGGGTGCTGCTCACCACATCCCACTGGCGCAGGCGGTGCAGCTGACGCCGGATCAGCGGACCGAGGGGACTGCGGGCCAGGGCGGAACTGGCGAGATAGGCATGCATCTGGTCCCAGGCGTAGCGCACGGGGGTGTGCACGTAGCTCACATGCAGCTGATCGGGGCCGGTGATCACCCCCTTGGCCACCAGGTGGTTGCTGCTGATCACCAGCGGATACCCGCTCAGATCGAGCTGCTCGATCGCCAGGGGCAGCAGCGGCAGGTACTGCTGCACATGGCTCACGCCCCAGGGGAGGTGCTGGATGAAGGAGGTGCGGATCGAGCGGCCCGCCAGCCAGCTGCCCGGCCGGCGGCTCTCGCCGTCCACCAGGGAGAAGAGCTGGGGGTGGAGAAGGGCATCGAGCTGCTGCACCACCGCCTCGGAGCCACCCACCGAGCGCGGGGTGAACCACTCGTGCACCAGGGCAACGGAGCTGGGCAGGGGCGTCATGGCGCGCAGAGTAGGCGCCCTTCATCACGAAAACTCTCAGCGGCTTGCCGGCTCTGGGGGAGATGTCGAAGCTGGACCCACCACTGGGAGATCCCGCTTCGGGTCACGATGGCCATCCGCGAGCTGCTCGAAGACGCCCTCCAGGAACCGCCCATCGGCACCACTCCCTGTTTTCACTGGCACGCCACGCCGGTGGGGATCGCGGCTCTCTGGTGCGCGGGTGCCGCTCCCACGCCCCCCCCGTTCGACGACGCCCTCAGGGAAGGACTGCAGGTGGGACTGGATCTGAGCCGGGAGGAACGGGAGTTCCACCAGCTGAGTTCGGGGCTGGTGCTGCTGTTTCATTCCTGAGCTCCCCGGCCACAGGCCGCCACTCATGGAGCACCCAGCGCACGCAGCCCTGCACGATCAGGGGATCGGTGCGCACGAGCCGCTCAGCCTCCTCCCGATCGCGGGCCTGGAACAGCAGCATCCCCCCGGCCCCCGGCAACCCCTGGCGGTCGCGCCAGTAGCCGCTGCTGGGGCGATGCCCAGCCGCCTCCAGCTCCGCCACCCAGGCGCGATGGGCCGGCACCACCGCATCGAAGCGGGCCCGGTCCACCACCCCCTCCTCGAGTTTCACGAACCAGCGCTTCGGCTCCATGCCCGCCGGACCTCTGGCGCCACCCTAGGCAGGGTCACCATCGGCGGCAGGGGCAAGCCCCGCGGCTAAGCTCAACCCCACGGGACGTGGCGCAGCTTTGTAGCGCGGGTGCTTTGGGAGCACGACGTGAGACAAGCGAAAGCCAGTCAGGGCAAGCCATCTCGGGGGACAGGCGAAGCAAGTGAGAGCTGGCGAGAGCTGAGGAGGTGCGCCCGCTGCCTCCTCCGAACCGCTCTCGCTCGCACCGGAACAGTCGGCGCGAGCCATCCAAGCAGCCACCTCCTCGAAGGCAAAGCCCCCGAGATCGCGGAAAAAACGCAGTCGCCGGGAGACCCCAGGAGCGGCCACAGGAACGCGATCGATCCAACCTCACCGATATCGGGGGCTACAGCACGACTCGGCACCCCGAGGGGAGGACTGAAGCGCCAAACGCCCCGGACCCATGCAGACCAAGCGACCATCCCGCCCAAGAAACTCCACTATCCAAACAAGAATGGTTATCATTCCATGAGATTCATTGGCCCGCCTGGGCCTCTGCCGAATAACCGCCCCCTGCGGCAGCCCCAGCGGGATCCTCTCGGGATAGAAACATGTCGCGCTGTGGCCACGGGAAGACCTACCGCACGGTCCTGGAGGCGGCGATCACCGAGCTCGGGGGGGATGGCACGGCTTGCAGCTATGAACCGCCTTCCTGGGTCGCGCTGACGCCCTTCTGCAAGCGGGTCGGAGTTCCCCGCCAAACAATGATCGGGCGGCTCTCCGCCTGGCACGCCCATCACCGCAGCCGTGGCAGCTGCCCATGGACGGCCCCGCTGGTCTGCCTGATCTACCGGCAGAGCTCTCCTCCGGGAGTGCCCCGTGGGGGGCGCTCGCCAGGGTGCTGGCTACTGGATGCCACTCGAGAGGAGGAGATCTGGTTCGAACTCCGGAACTTCAGCAGCTGGAGCGACGCGGAGTGGAAGCGCAGGCGGCTATCGATCTCGGGGGAGGCACCAAGGCCAGGAGTCACGGAGCTGTAATGGAGCATCCAGGTCATCAACGACTTCCAGTCATTTCCTTCCGGCAGGCTGGCTCAGCTCTAGAGCCATCGGTCGCTGGGGGGACCGCCTCGGTGATCACATGGAACGCGCTCAACTCATGCGCCCCGAAGGAGCGCAGGAAGGGCACATCGGCCGCATCGCGCCCGCGGGCGATCAGCACCCTGCCGCAGCGGGGGATGTTGTGGCGGGCATCAAAGACATACCAGCGATCGCCGAGGAACACCTCGAACCAGGCGGAGAAGTCCACAGGGGCCTCGCCCTGGGGGATGCCGGTGTAGCCGAGGTAGCCAGTGCAGTAGCGGGCGGGGATGTTGAGGCAACGGCAGAGGGTGATCGCCAGGTGGGCGAAGTCGCGGCAGACGCCGGCACCGGCAGCGACGGTCTGGCTGGCGCTCTGGTGCGTGCGGGAGGCGCCGTAGTCGAAGCGGATCTGGCCATGCACCCAGTCGCAGATCGCCTGTACCCGCTCCCAGCCGGGTGCGATCCCCGCGAATGTGCTCCATGCCAGCTCCATCAGGGCGGCGGTGTCGCAGTAGGTGCTGGCGTTGAGGAAGCGATAAGTGCCGATTGGCAGGGCCTCGATAGGGCACTCACGCACCCCCGGCAGCACCGGATCGGTGTGATCCGGCACCTCGATGGTGGTGGCGTAGTGGAAGCTGATGGTGCCTACGGGGGCCACCAGGCGGCACCAGCGGTTGCCGCTCTGGTCGGCGAGCACCTCAAAGGTGCGATCGGGCTGCAGCTGCAACCGTTCCGGGGCCAGGAGATCGGGAACGAGGTGGCTATGGACATGCACCAGCGCCAACAGGGGAGTGGCCGCCACACAGCGCAGGTCAAGCTGGCAGCCGATGCTCAGGTGCACGGAGGTGAATGCAGGATCTATGACGCCTTTGATCTTGTTCGCCCGATCGAGCCGTCCGCACGTGAGCCGCGCTCAGGACAGGAACCGCTGATCATGCGGGGGGGTCAACCCTGAGGAGCGCGCATCGGTCCCCAACAACACCAGCATCTGTCCTCGCGTGGTGTGGGTTCGACCTCCACGGCCGGAGCCAATCCGCTGCGTGCTGGGTTCCCCACAGAAGCTATGAGTGCGAGCAGCAGAACCGGAAAACCGTCACATCCGTCACAGTGATCCCGAACCTGATCAGGAGTTCTGCTCTGACAGCCCGGGGGATTGCTGGACTGCATGCAGCGTTTCAGCTCCCATCACCGTGTACATGATCGAGGCGCTCCACCCCGATGGCTGGAGAGAACAGGGCAGTGCCCAGGTTGAATACTGGGCCTACCAGGAGGCTCAGGCCAGATGTTGTTCCGATGGACGGAACTACAGGATCATCGATGCCCGCACCCACGAAGTGGTGGCCCGCATCGACACCAGCAGCTGCCGGTTGGTACGCGCTGGAAGCTGCTGAGTTGCCGTCAGGGCCTCTACTGGTTCTGAGGTCGCAGAGCCCGAAACAAGCCCACATCCACGCCGAGATGCTGATCGGGCCGTCCCGTGATCAGCAACGCCGTGCGCTGGCGGGTGGCGATCTGCCACATCCATTTGCTGAACAAAGCGATGCGATTCTCGGTATCGGGGATGAAGGCGAGATGGGCCAGGGCCCACACCACCCAGCCCACCAGGCCGGTGAGATGCAACCCACGCAGATCGGCCACCGCGTACCAGGGACCAATCACCGCCATGCTGCCCAGATCCAGCCAGCGGAAGGGACGCGACGTCTCGCCGCGCAGCCGGGCGAGGATGTCACTGGCGATCCAGCCCCCTGCCTGAACCGCCGGGCCCGCCATCCCTGGCAGCGGTGCTCCTGTGGCGGTGTGGCCGTAGCAGCACAGGTCCCCGACCGCCCGGATCTCCGGATGGCCTGGGATCGAAAAGTCGGGCTCCACCACCAGCCGGCCGCTGCGATCGACCGAGCAGCCGGTGAGTTCGCTAAGCCGCCGACCCAGACGGGATGCCCGCACGCACGCCGTCCAGCAGATCGTGGCGGCCTCCAGTTCTGTGGGGCCCTGGGGGCCGTTGAGCAGCACTCGGCCCGGGGCAATCTCTTCCACCTTCTGGCCCAGAAGCAGCTCCACTCCGGCCACTTCCAGATGGGTAGCCGCAGCGGCGGAAAGCACGGGGGCCATCGTCGGGAGCACCCGATCCACCAGATCCACCAGGATCACGCGGCAGTCCTCCTGCCGCAGCTGCTTGAAATCGCGCCGTACGGCCCGGTGAATCAGCTCGATGAGCGAACCGGCCAGTTCGCAGCCCGCGGGTCCGGCCCCCACTACCACCACGCTCTGCAAGAAGGTTCGCTGGGCTGGATCGCGGGTCTGCTCGGCCTCCTCAAGGGCCATCAGCAGCCTGCGCCGAATCTCATCGGCGTGCTCGAGGATCTTCATCGGCGGAGCGAGGGAGCGCCATTCCTCGCGGCCGAAATAGGTGCTCCCGGAGCCGGTGGCCAGGATCAACTGGTCGTAGGCCAGATGCTGGCCGTTCAGCACCACCTGCCTGGCCTGGGGGTCGATGTCGACCACTTCACCGAGCAGGACCTGGATGTTGGGCGCATTGCCCACCATCTGCCGCAGCGGCGAAGCCACATCGGCCTCCGACACCAGGCCCGAGGCCACCTGATAGAGCAGAGGCTGGAAGAGGTTGAAGTTGCGCTTGTCGATCAACGTCACCCGCACCGGCTGGCGGGTGAGCCCATGGCAGATCTTCAGGCCGGCGAAGCCACCACCGACCACCACCACATGGGGCCAGCTGCGCATCGCGTCCTCGGGGGGATCGAGCTCCAGAAAGAAGCGTTCCATTGGACGGGACTCCCCCGGCAGGCAGTGGATCAGGGCTGCTGAGCAGGATGTGGGTCATGAGCTTGGCGTGGAAGCAAGGCACAGCTGTCTGGCTTCCACATCAAGGTCTGAAGAAGTGTTGGCTGAACGAGGCACCATCCACGCTGAGCCTCAACATACGAACTTCTGCACTACCGACGGGGTAACGGTTCTGACCATCAAGTGATCTTTGTGAAAACCACCCCGCTCTTCATGCCGCAAAGGCCACACCGCCGCCGACATACAACGCAGCACGCCCCAACGGAAGCCCGCTCAAAGAACAGGAATGGTTATCATTACCCGAAAGCAAGGCCATCGGCTCGCGGGTCAAGCGGACATCGCGGGCCTCCAATCGGAAGTTATCGGCAAGAATCCCATGTCATCATGCGGGCACGGAAGGGACTACCCAACAGTTCGTTCGGCAGTTCTCTACGGGCTCGGGGTGCTAGCAGACAGCCATAGCAGCACATATCCAACGTGGCTTTCTCTAACTCCATTCTGCAACTTGGTCAATATTCCCCGTCAGACAATGATAGGAAGGCTGTGGGCCTGGTATTCACATTACCAACGGTTGGGCCTATCACCATGGCAGGAGCCCCTGGCGTGCCCGATCTATCGTCATGGCACGGCCCCAGGCATCAGTCGCCGGGGACGTACTCGGGGATATTGGCTGCTAGACGCCAACCGGGAACGCGAGATCTGGATGAGGATCCAGGACTTCAGCCGGTGGAGCGAGAGCGAGATTAAGCGACGTCGCATGCTCAACACGCGGGGAGAAGGTGCAAGATCCGAACCCTCTAGATCTACAACTGCTATCAGAGCCTGGAAAGCTATTGTCCGGCACACACGTCCAGCGCAAAGCCAAATCCCCAGCAGAGGGCTCTCAGCAACTGGGCTTATTGAGAGTCAACAAGACAGGAGGAGAAGCCTTTGACCACTCAAGCGTACAGAAGCCAAGGCTGGGCCTGCTTAGTTGTCGTATCATAGGAAAGGACAACCCCCGAGGACGGCGATGCCGAAGACCTGCGGCTCAGGTCAGGCTCGGGTGCTGAGCCCGGACGAACTCGATCAACTCTTCCTAGTCGCGCCCTCGCCCGAGCACCGAGCTCTGTGGAGCATCATGCGGTTTACGGGCAGCAGAACGACCGAGACCCTCCGGTTGCATTGGGGTGCCATCCACAGCGATCGGATCGTGTTCGCCGCCGCGACGACGAAGACGCGTCGTACCCGTGAGCCACTGATTGCCCCGAGGCTGCGAGAGGAACTGGAGCGGTTCCGGGCGTACTGGGAGACGCAGCATCAACGCCCTGCCAGGAACGGCTCCCTGCTCTTCCTGAGCCCTGGGAGCGAGACTCAGGCCATGACCAGGCAAGCAGCAGACAAGTCCCTCAGGAGGGCGCTGGCAGCCCTTGTATCGACATTCCCAAGCGGAGTGTCCCTGCACAGCTTTCGGCGGAGCCTGGCGACGACCATGGCCCAGCGTGGAGCCAGCCTGAGGACTGTGCAGAGATTCACCGGACACGCAAGTCTGGGGCAACTGCAGAACTACATTGATGTTGCCGAAGCAGATGAAGAAGCAGCGTTGCGGCTCCTGGATTGACAGTCATCCCCGAGGAATACTCACAGATGCCCATGGGATGACTGTCAATGCGGAACAGAGAGTTCAATTGCTGATAGAAGGTCAGTTCTCAAGCTCAGTTACGGTCAAATACACTTATTAGAAATGACACAAGCGTGACGCGGATGTGGGATCCGAGTCCTGCAATTCCTCCTCGTCCTCGTCCCCTCCCAGCAGCTCCAGGAGCTGATCCACCGTGGGCCGCTGCTCCTCACGCGCACGCGCACGCGCACGTACATCTATACCGGGGGGATTTGAGCAAAACCTCGACGGGTCCACATCCCCTGCAGCGCAGTCGATCTGACCCTGTTGGGGGTTTAGATCACCGTTCTGATTTTGTGTCCCCTTGATACCGAAATCACCCGTTTCGGAGCCGTTTTCGGGGGTGGATGAGCAAAACCCCCTGCCACCCGTGAGCAAAACCTCCGGGGGGTTTTGCTCACGCCCCTCCGAGTCGAGGTTTTGCTCATGCCCGTGAGCAAAACCCCCCTCCTCTGAGATCCCTTCTGCCGCAGTCGATCCCGAGGACGACGAGGAGCCGAGCGGGGGGTTTTGCTCACATATTGAGAGTAGACCTGTTCCGCTCTCGGGGGGCACCCCACCTGCTGCATTCGGTATCAAGGGGATACCTTTCTGAAAGCCCCCACCCCAGCCGGTCTGCACCACCGACGACACCTCGTGGGCCTCCATCTCCTT
>JBJTWS010000210.1:0-9275 GCA_046081905.1 Synechococcus sp.
GCATTTTTATGTCCGCAAGATTTTTGTTTTGCGCCGATGATTCGAGGTGCCCTGAATGCTGTGCCAGAAAAATGAAATAAAAAGGCCCGCCGCAATTAGTATTGATGCAATATTTCCATCCTTGGGGAAAGATCCACTGGCAAACATAGATGACAGGAGAACGGCATCGGTTGCACCAAAAAAACCAAGGATTGTCCATAGAACCTGATCTTGGGCGGCCCTCATTGTGATCGCATTTGCTAGCTGGCTAAAGAGCTCATCTCTGCTAAGCATAAAACTCACGTGTGGATCGCGATTTACTTTACTCATGGCAGAAGATTTCTGTTGCTGCTTTTAAACAGAACTATAGTGCCATCGCGAAGCCTAACGCTCATCATCACCCGCCCGCAGAAATGATTGCAGCCTTGTCGAGCCTGGAAGTCGGGTCGGGTGAATATGTCGCGCTCGCTGGAGGAACGGCCTTCCAGGCCGCGGGCGGCGGCGGACGAGGAGGTGGCCTTGGGGTCGGGGGTCATGGAGGGGGAAGACGGGGAGGAGGCGGAACCGGAGGGGGAGGAGGAGCCGGATGAATCCGTTGGGGTGGAAGGGGGCTCGGGGGGAACGGCCGGGAGCCGGGGCACGGCAGGGAGGACGATCATCCTGCGGTGCCGGACCAGGGGCCCTGGGGCGCCAGATGCGGGGACGCACCAGGTGGCCCTGAACCGCGGCCCCCGGGGCTTCCCGATCGGGTTCCACCAGAGCAGTGCCACCGGAACCGGCGGACGTATCAACGAACGACTTAGTACGGGCGTACTGTAGCGAATCCGGGCCAGCTCGCCATGGGGGCCCCGAACCGCTCCGCCGTGAGCAGCTCGATGCCGGCGGGCAGGGCCTGGTCATCCTCCGGGGCGAGGTAGCCCCAGGCCACCAGCAGGCACACCACCGCCTCGAGCCCGGGGGTGCGCCGCACCTGCTCCAGGGTGGGCCGGCGGTCTTCGAGGAAGCCGATCCGCCCTTCCTCCCGGCAGAGCTGCAGCAAAACCTCCGGCTTGCTGCCCCGCTCATGCCCGTAGACGGCGCGGGGAGACAGCTCCGCCGCGGCCAGCAGTTCGGCAGCGAAGGCCCCCCCCTTGGTGGTGAGCACGAGCCAGTCGATCCCCTCGTCCGCCAGGGCCCGCAGCCGCTCGGGAACGCCGGGATAGAAGCGATGCCGCGCCAGCCAGGCCTCCCGATCGGAGCGGATCGCCTCGCGGCGCACCTCCTCCAGGCACTGCTGCAGCCGACCGGCCGACCAGCCCCAGCGGGCCAGGGCGGGCTCGAGGGCCGCGTCGTACTGGGACAGCAGCTGCGGCAGGGAGAGCTCCGGACGCGACAGCTCCGCCGCCATCAGCACCATCTCCCAGCCCTTGTGGATCCGCGGCCGCAGGGCGGTGAAACCGGCCGGCACGGCCTCCGGGAGCGCCAGCGAGGGAGCCAGCCGCAGGGCGGCGCTGCGGGCGGAGGCCCAGTACTCCTCCATGCCATCCACCAGGACGCCATCAAAATCGAAGACCAACAGGGGCCGCGATGACATCGGAGGGGGAAAAAACTGGGCCGCTAGGATTCGAACCTAGGAATGGCGGGACCAAAACCCGCTGCCTTACCACTTGGCGACGGCCCAACGCGCCGTTCTGAAATCCGCTGCTCCGTAACCGGCCCTGGGGCAAGTCTTGAAGGCCAGCGGCGCTCAACCGGTGCTCAGATAGTTACCCACAGCGCCCGGTCGTTCGTCAATCTCCCGCCCCGGCCGCGCGGCCCGGTGGACCGGGAGCTCAGGCCGGAAACACCCGCAGCCGCTGCTCCGCCCCACGCCCGAACACGGCACTGCGCAGCCGGTAGCGCCCCACCAGTTCGGCCTGCATCTGCCGCACCCGCTCGCTGCGGGGCAGGAGCTCCACGGGCCGCCCCTGGGGCAGCACCACCTGCTCCACCGCCAGCCGGCATTCCTCCAGCGCCGAGAGGGCGTCCTCCCGATCCGGCGGAGCGGCGGGGGCTGCGGCCGGGGGCTCCTGCGGATCGCGGCGGCGGCGCTCCAGCAGCCGCTCCACCCCCCGCTGTATCTGGGGCAGGGTGTCGGACTTGATCACCAGGATCGGCAGGCCGAGGCGCTGGGCCTGGCGGCGCTCCTCCGGGTCACGGCCGAGCCGCTGGCGCACGGTGAGCACCACATCGGCCTCCTGGAGCTCGTCGACCAGTTGCAGGGACCAGCGGCGGCTGCGCTGCAGCTGCTCCAGCAGGTGGCGGCTGATGCCGATCAGATGCAACCGCAGAGGAGGCGGGGCTTCCCCCTCCGCGGCACGGGAGGGAGCGGACGCTTCCGCCTCCACCAGCCGGTGCGGCGCGGGCTGGCGCGGGTCGGGCAGGGGCACCGGGGCCAGGCGCGCCGCCGTGGGGCGGGGCGGCGGGGGCGGCCGCAACGGCAGCGGCGGCGGGGAATCCTGGCGGTGCACCTGGCCATCGGGGCCGAGCTCACGGATCTGGGGCCGGGCCCCCTGGCCCCGCAGCAGCAGATCCACGGTGCCGGCCACGTCCCGGTGCACCAGCCAGCGGTGGCGGCTGTGCATCTCCACCGCCAGGGGGAAGGTGGGTTCGGCGGCCCTCTCCAGCACGGTCTTCTGGGTACGGCGACGGCGGGCCTCCTCATCGCCCAGGGTGACGGACTGGATCCCCCCCACCAGATCGCTGAGGGTGGGGTTCTTGATCAGGTTCTCAAGGGCGTTGCCGTGGGCCGTGGCCACCAGCATCACGCCCCGCTCGGCGATCGTGCGGGCCGCCTGGGCCTCGAGTTCGGTGCCGATCTCATCGATCACGATGACCTCCGGCATGTGGTTCTCCACCGCCTCGATCATCACCTGGTGCTGCAGCTCCGGCCGGGCCACCTGCATGCGCCGCGCCCGGCCGATGGCGGGGTGGGGGATGTCGCCGTCACCGGCGATCTCGTTGCTGGTGTCGATCACCACCACCCGCTTGGCCAGCTCATCGGCCAGCACCCGGGCGATCTCCCGCAGGGCCGTGGTCTTGCCCACGCCGGGACGGCCCATCAGCAGCAGCGACTGGCCCGAATCCAGCAGATCCCGCACCATCGCCACGGTGCCGAACACGGCCCGGCCCACCCGGCAGGTGAGACCACCACGGCGCCGCTGCGGTTGCGGATGGCGCTGATGCGGTGCAGGGTGCGCTCGATGCCGGCCCGATTGTCGCCGCCGAAGGGGCCGAGGTGATCGAGCACCGCCGCCAGGTCGGCGCGGCTGATCGGCTGGTGGCCCAGGTCGATGGCGCGGCCGGGGTAGCGGGCCTCCGGCACCCGGCCAAGGTCAAGCACCACCTCCAGGAGCTGCTCGTGGCCGTCCACCGCCGCCAGGGAAGCCCGCACCGCGGCGGGCAGCACCTCGAGCAGCCGATCCAGGTCATCGGTGATGCGCCGGGGCGGAGTGGGATCGGCCACGCAGGCGGACAGGCCCCCGGGTAGGGATCAGGGGGGAGGCCTCGTGGCCCGTTCTAGCGGGGGCTCGCCAGCCAGGGGTGCACCAGGGCCCGCGCCTGGGCCAGGGCCTGGGGCCAGAGTTCGGGCAGCCGCAGCAGCGAGCGGCCGCGGACGGCGGCCTCCTGGAGCAGGGGCTGGAGGCGATGGCGGGCGACACTACCGAAGGCAACGCCGGCGGCACCGGCCCGGGGCTGGCCGAGGCGCTGCGCCAGGGCCTCCAGCCGGGGCAGGGTGCTCTCGTTGGTGCCCCCCGCCAGCTGCAGCGGTCCCGGGGGCGCCCAGGGGCGCAGGGCCTGGAGCAGCCGCACGGCCGCCTGGGCGGTGCCGCCCCCCACATCGCCGCTCATCGGCCGGCCGTCCAGCTGCCAGAGGGGGCGGAATCCCTGGCGGCGCAGGGCCTGATGCCGCTGCCAGAGCTCGGCGGCGAGCTGCTGGGGCGTGAGGCTCGCCGGCGGAGCCTCCCGCGCCGGCCGCCCCGCCCCGGCCTCCAGCCCGCAGCTCACGGCCAGACGCCGCAGGGGCACGCCGCTGCTGTGCACCTGGGCCAGCCGCTCCGCAAAGGCCTCCGCCCGAGCTGCCTGGGTGTGGAGTTCCACCGCATCGGGCCGGATCCGCGCCAGCAGGGGGCCCACCGCCTCCGGTGCCAGCCGGTGGCCCCGCTCCTCGATCAAGCCAAGGGGACAGGCCGGCAGACAGCGGCCGCAGCCGTAACAGCGCTCCGCGATCACAGCGCCGGCGGGAGGGATCGCCGCCGCCGGGCAGACCCGCTCGCAGGGGCGCGGGCAATGGGCGGGGCAGCGCCGGGGATCGAACCAGGCCTTGCGGAAATGGGGATCGTCGCCGTCGCTGAGGCTCACCATCAGCCAGGGCCGCTGCGCCCCCCGCTCCAGAGCCCAGTCGATGCCCCGGCGGGTGGCCGCCACCACGGCCTCCTCGGCCGCCACATCGAGGCAGTGAACCCCGGCCAGGGTGTAGATCCCGGCCAGATCCTCGATCGCGGCGAGATCCTGGTTGCTGGCGCCCCCGATCCACTTGACCCAGGTGCCCCGGGCCAGGGCCCGTTCGGGGCCCCCGTCCCCGTCAGCCACCCAGCAGGTTGTCCAGGGGCTCCCAGCGCAGGGCGCGGGCACCGCCCATCTCCACCACCACCTTGAGGCGGGGCTCCCGGCGGCAGAGGGCCAGCAGGGAGGCCAGCTCCGCCTGGGAGAGCACGGAGCCCTCCAGCAGCCAGAGCAGGATCGGGGATTCGCCCTCCAGCAGGCTGCCGAGCTGGGGCATCACCCGCTGCACCTCCCCCACGGCTGCCCCGCGACCCACGCTCTGGTGGCCGAGGTGGGGCGGCCGCACGCCGTGCAGCTGGAAGAGGTAGGCCTCCGGGTCGCCCAGCCCCCGGGCGGAAGTGATCTGCGCCCGGTAGCCGGCGGCCCGCAGGCGCCGCAGCAGGCGGGTCTCGGCGCCCCCCTCCAGGGGGGCATACAGAGCCAGGGCGCCCGCCTTCTCCAGGTCCTGGCGAAAACCGCGGCCGGTGAGCAGCAGGGGCATCGGTGGGCGAGGGCGGGATCTGGGCCAAGTTTGGCAGCCCCGCCGGCGCTCGGCGGTATCCAGACCACCTGGATCGGCCCGGGCGGCCACGGCAGCACCCCATCGGGAGGGTGGAGGGCCACAGGCTATAGTGTTCGCTTGTGCTGCAGATCTGTGCCCGTCCGCTAGCCGGGCCTCCAGAGCGATGCACAAAGCCCGCCATTGGCGGCGGGCTTCCCGGCCAGTGCGGCTTCAGCAGCGTTCGTCGCTGCGGGATCCGCCGGGATACTGCCGAACCGCGCCGCTCCCGTGGAGCTTCGCAATCCCACGGCAAGTCCCAGCCCGCTGATTCGCCTCGCTAGCTCCGGCTCCGGCCGACCCTGCGAATTCCCGATTCAGCTTCGCCGCTACGCCGGTGCCTTGCGGCACGGGTGTGGCGGTGGTTCCCGCTGGCGTCGTTCCCCTTCCTATGTCCATCGGCATTCTTGGGAAGAAACTGGGCATGTCCCAGTTCTTCGACGAAGAGGGCAGGTCCATCCCGGTCACCGTGATCGAGGCGGGACCCTGCCGCATCACCCAACTCAAGAGCGAGAGCACTGACGGTTACACCGCCGTGCAGCTCGGTTTCGGTGAGATTCGCGACAAGCTCGTCAACAAGCCCGCCAAGGGTCACCTCGCCAAGTCCGGCGAGCAGCACGTGCGGCACCTCCGCGAATACCGCGTCGACACCGTCGACTGTTTCGAGCTGGGCAGCGCCATCACCGTCACCGCCTTCGAGGCGGGCCAGAAGGTCGATGTGAGTGGCGACACGATCGGTCGTGGCTTCGCCGGCTACCAGAAGCGCCACGGCTTCAGCCGCGGCCCCATGACCCACGGTTCGAAGAACCACCGCGAACCCGGCTCCACCGGCGCCGGCACCACGCCGGGCCGCGTCTACCCCGGCAAGCGCATGGCGGGCCGCTACGGCGGCAAGCAGATCACCACCCGTGGCCTCACCATCCTGAAGGTGGATGCCGAGCGCAACCTGCTGGTGGTAAAGGGTTCGGTGCCCGGCAAGCCCGGCGCGCTGCTGAACATCCGCCCGGCCAAGCGGGTCGGCGCCAAGGCCGCGAACTGAGGAGGAGACCCATGGCTGAATGTGTTGTTCACGACTGGCAGGGCAAGGAGGCCGGCAAGGCCTCGCTCGAGCTGAAGGTCGCCAAGGAAACGTCCGCCGCCGACCTGGTGCATCGCGCCGTGGTGCGGCAGCTGGCCCACGCCCGTCAGGGCACGGCCAGCACCCTCACCCGCGCCGAGGTGGCCGGTGGCGGCCGCAAGCCCTACAAGCAGAAGGGCACCGGTCGCGCCCGTCAGGGTTCGATCCGCACCCCCCTCCGTCCCGGCGGTGGCGTGGTGTTCGGGCCCAAGCCGCGCAGCTACAACCTGGCGATGAACCGCAAGGAGCGTCGTCTCGCCCTGCGCACCGCCCTGATGAGCCGTCTCGACGACCTCATCGTGGTGAAGGGCTTCGGCGCCACGCTGGAAGCCCCCAAGACCCGCGAGATCACCGCGGCCCTCTCCCGTCTGGGCGTCGCCGCCGGCGAGCGGGTGCTGCTGGTGCTCGACGGAGCCAGTGAGGCGGTGCGCCTTTCGGTGCGCAACCTCGAGAAAGTGAAGCTGATCGCCGCTGATCAGCTCAACGTCTTCGATCTGCTCAACGCCAGGAAGCTGGTGGTGGGCGAGGAGGCACTCGCGAAGATTCAGGAGGTCTACGGCGATGGCTGAACGTTTTGCAGGCCGGCTCGCGGATGTGATCCGCCGGCCGCTGATCACCGAGAAGGCCACCCGGGCCCTCGAGCTGAACCAGTACACCTTCGAGGTGGATCACCGGGCCGCCAAGCCGGACATCAAGGCCGCGGTCGAGTCCCTCTTCGACGTGAAGGTGGTGGGTGTGAGCACGATGAATCCCCCTCGCCGCACGCGGCGGGTGGGTCGGTTCGCCGGCAAGCGCGCCCAGGTGAAGAAAGCCGTGGTGCGCCTGGCCGAAGGCAACGCCATCCAGCTGTTCCCTGAGTCCTGAGGGATCTGAAGACCCATGGCAATCCGTAACTACCGCCCCACCTCCCCCGGCACCCGCACCCGCGTCGCCAGCGACTTCGCCGAAGTCACCGGCCGCGGCCGGCAACGGGGCCTGGTGGTGGCCAAGCACCGCCGCAAGGGCCGCAACAACCGCGGCGTAATCACCTGCCGCCACCGCGGCGGTGGCCACAAGCGCCTCTACCGCCTCGTCGACTTCCGCCGCGACAAGCACGGCGTGGCCGCCAAGGTGGCCGCGATCCACTACGACCCGCACCGCAACGCCCGTCTGGCGCTGCTCTTCTACGCCGACGGCGAGAAGCGCTACATCCTGGCGCCGGCCGGCATCGAGATCGGCCAGCAGGTGATCTCCGGCCCCGATTCCCCGATCGAGACCGGCAACGCCCTGCCCCTGGCCTCCATCCCCCTGGGCTCGAACGTCCACAACGTGGAGCTCTACGCCGGTCGCGGCGGCCAGATGGTGCGTACCGCCGGCGCCAGCGCCCAGGTGGTGGCCAAGGAAGGCGACTACGTCGCCCTGAAGCTGCCCTCCACCGAGGTGCGCCTGGTGCGGCGCGAGTGCTACGCCACCCTCGGCGAGGTGGGCAACAGCGAGGTGCGCAACACCAGCCTCGGCAAGGCCGGCCGCAAGCGCTGGCTGGGCCGTCGCCCCGAGGTGCGCGGCTCGGTGATGAACCCCTGCGACCACCCCCACGGTGGTGGTGAGGGCCGTGCCCCGATCGGCCGCTCCGGCCCCGTCACCCCCTGGGGCAAACCGGCCCTGGGCCTCAAGACCCGTAAGCGGAACAAGCCGAGCAATCGGTTCGTGCTCCGGAAACGTCGCCGCACCTCCAAGCGGAGCCGTGGCGGACGCGATTCCTGATGAAACCCACCGCTTTGCTCGCTTCCTGAACCGCTATGGGACGTTCACTCAAAAAAGGTCCGTTCGTTGCCGACAGCCTTCTGCGGAAGGTGGAGAAGCAGAACGCCGCCGACGACAAGTCCGTGATCAAGACCTGGTCGCGTGCTTCCACGATCCTGCCGATGATGATCGGCCACACCATTGCCGTGCACAACGGCAAGGCCCACGTGCCGGTCTACGTGACCGAGCAGATGGTGGGTCACAAGCTGGGGGAATTCGCCCCCACCCGCACCTTCCGGGGCCACATCAAGGACAAGAAAGGAGGTCGCTGACGCCATGGCCAACACCCAACCCACAACCCAGGCCCTGGCACACGGCCGCTACATCCGTGGCTCCGTGTCCAAGGTGCGCCGGGTGCTCGATCAGATCCGCGGCCGCAGCTATCGCGACGCGCTGATCATGCTCGAGTTCATGCCCTACCGCTCCACCGGCCCCATCACCAAGGTGCTGCGCTCGGCAGTGGCGAACGCGGAGCACAACCTCGGCCTCGATCCCGCCTCCCTGGTGATCTCCTCCGCCTCGGCGGACATGGGTCCCTCGATGAAGCGCTTCCGGCCGCGGGCCCAGGGTCGCGCCTACGCGATCAAGAAACAGACCTGTCACATCAGCATTGGTGTGGCCGCTTCCGCCACCTGACCCCCGAGGACACCGAACGATGGGACACAAGATCCATCCAACCGGCCTGCGCCTGGGGATCACCCAGGAACACCGGTCCCGCTGGTACGCCCCCAGCCGCAGCTATCCCACGCTGCTGCAGGAGGACGACCGCATCCGTAAGTTCATCCACAAGAAGTACGGCTCCGCCGGCATCAGCGACGTCCTGATCTCCCGCAAGGCCGATCAGCTCGAGGTCGAGCTCAAGACCGCCCGTCCGGGCGTGCTCGTGGGCCGCCAGGGCAGCGGCATCGAGGACCTGCGCAGCGGCATCCAGAAGACCCTCGGCGATGCGAACCGTCAGGTGCGCATCAACGTGGTGGAAGTGGAGCGCGTCGACGCCGACGCCTTCCTGCTGGCCGAATACATCGCCCAGCAGCTCGAGAAGCGCGTCGCCTTCCGCCGCGTCATGCGCATGGCCGTGCAGCGCGCCCAGCGCGCCGGTGTCCTGGGCCTGAAGATCCAGGTGAGCGGCCGCCTCAACGGTGCCGAGATCGCCCGGACCGAATGGACCCGCGAAGGTCGTGTGCCCCTGCACACCCTCCGCGCCGACATCGACTACGCCACCAAGGTGGCCAGCACCACCTACGGGGTGCTCGGCATCAAGGTGTGGGTGTTCAA
>JBJTWS010000211.1:0-7550 GCA_046081905.1 Synechococcus sp.
CCATCGAGATCTTCTGGGGCTCAAAGGGATCTTCAGGGAAGTTTTCGAACATGACCCTCCTGGGATGGTAGAGAAGGTTGCTTATCTGGACTCTTTATTGGATATTGAATTCAGCCTTCTTTTCGTTCAGGCTGAAGGCCATGGTTGGCCTTGAGGGGTTGATCAACTTACGCCAAGTGTCTTTTCTTGGCAAGCGATGCTTCCGGTTGCCCTGGTCCAGCACCGCAGATCGAAGGCCCGTTCCCCGGGGCCGGGCAGCAGGCGGCTCAGGCTCACCAGCGTGGTGCCGAGCAGCCAGGCCTGCCCTCCAGGGATGAAGGCCAGGGCGAGGCTGATCACCAGCGAGAACGATGCCCCGCTTAGGGCCGAGAGGCCCGCTTCGCGCACGGCCTCCCGGACCAACTCCGGTTTCTCGGCGCGGGAGGCAGCGGCCCAGCGGGGCTGGAGCCGGAGCAGGTGCCAGGCCAGGCGGATCGAGGCGGCCAGAAGGGCTGCCTCCAGTCCATGGCCCGCCAGGTCCGCCGGAACGCCGGGGGCGAAGAGGGCATCCAGGCCGCCGTCAGCATGGGCGGTGGCGATCTCGGCGGGATCCATTGCCTCGGCGCCGCGGCTGCGGTTCCAGCTGGCGGTTTCGAACTGCCAGCCCTGCTCCGCGGTACCGCCCTGGGCCTGGGGCCACCAGTGGCTCAGGTCCTTGTCCGCCAGCCAGCTGCGGATCGCTTCCTCCGGGTTGCTGCTGCGCAGCAGCAGCTCCGGGATCTGGCCCTGCAGCTCCGCCCCGTGGCGGGCCAGACGCTCCTGCAGGAAGGCGATCTGGCCAGGATCCATCAGCGGCTCCGGCAGCCGGGTGAGCAACGCGGCCCACCAGCCGCTCTGGAGGGAGCGGTTCATGCCCCCAGTGCCGAGGGGGCGGGCCGGCCGAACAGCTGGGCGAGGTTCACGCCCGCCTCGAAGGCGGCGCGATGGAGATCAGCACGCTGCTCGTCGCTGAGGCCATCCCAGAAGGCATGGACCAGATCCAGCGAGGCCTTGCCCATCCCCACCAGGCCCACGAGGCTCAGGGGGAAGGCCAGCCAGGGGAACACCAACAGCACCACGCTGAGTACCGCACTGACGGCGGCCCCCTGCTTGGTGGTTTCCCAGACGCTGGCGCTGATCACCTGGATCTGGGTGGCGCGGTCGATCTCGCCGCGCTTGCGCATCGCCTCGGTGCGCAGGCCAGTGAGCAGGGCCTGGTAGATGGCGTAGACGAGCATCCCGCCCACGGTGTGCTCGCCGATGAACTCGGTGGCACCGAAGGCTCCCTGGTTGCCGTTCAGGTCGATGGAGGCCAGGCCGGCCGATGGGGCGATCTCCCAGCCGGCGCGGGGGATGCGGTAGGGGTCACGTTCGCGGGTCATGGGTGGCGTTCCGGTGACTTCCACTGTGGAGGGGCTGGGGGGTGAACGGTCTCTGTTTCGTGCGAAGCACCAGCTGAAGCTGGTTTGCGGGGCTGCGGCCAGTGCGTGTCAGAGGGCGGGCAAGGCCCCAGCTGCTGTTCGTTCGGATTGCGTGGGGGGATGGATCCGACGGTTGATGCCCTTGCCTTGCCTGGGCGTATCGCCCATGGCAGGGGGGAGTGGAAGACAGCCATCCCAATTCGAGGACCAGGCGCTGAACAACGCGATTCCGAAGGGATGGATCGATGCGTTCCCCCTAGGCTGCTAGCAGAGTGCAAGCAGGAGGCCGTCGTGTCGCGCACCCTCTACATCCGCCACGTGCCCGACGATGTGGCCGATCGCCTGGAACAGCTGGCCCGCCGCGCCGGACTCCCCTTGAGCACCTTTGCCCTCCGGGAGCTCTGCGAATCCGCCCGCCGCGGGGACAACGCCGATCTGCTCCAGGCCCTGCCCTCGGCCACCCTCAAGCCCAGCGCGATCCTGGAGGCCTTGCGCCAGAGCCGCGCCGAAGGCTGATGGTGGTGGTGGATGCCTCGGTGCTGGTGAATGCCCTGTTGATCGATGGTCCTGCACGTGCCCGGCTCGCGGATGCCAATCTCCAGGCGCCTGAACTGATCGATGCCGAGCTTCTCTCGGTGCTGCGCCACTTGGTATTCGCCGATCTTCTGTCCGAGCAGCACGCCCTGCAGGCACTGGCCACCAGCCAACAGCTGGGTCTGCGGCGGCACACGAGCCGCCACCTCTGGCCGCGGGCCTGGGAACTGCGCACCAACCTCACGGCCTACGACGCGCTCTATGTGGCCCTGGCCGAGCACCTCGGCGCCACCCTGCTCACCGCCGATGCCCGTGCCGCCCGTGCGCCCGGGCTGCAGTGCCCCGTGGAGGTGATCCCTTCCTGATCATCCATGGCAGGGACAGGAGAGAGCTGGCAGCGGGGTATTCAGAGAGCGGCCAGCGCCTCGTCCAGACCCTCCACCACCGAGGAGAAGAAGGCCAGATCGAGCGTGTCGACGGTGTCGCTGCTCTGGTGGTCGTGCGGATTGCGCAGGAAGGGGCTTTGGTCGCTGAGGCGCACATCTGTTGGCCACCAGGGCGATGAAGTCGCCGCGATCGCCATAGAGAAGTGCATCGGTTGGCTTCTGCGCTCATGGAGGGGAGGCGGAGTCAGTAGTGATAACGAAGCTGGGCAATCAATAGGGAATCCCCCTCCACCTTGTAAACCATGCGGTGCTCATCATTGATCCGGCGCGACCAATAGCCCGAGAGGGCATGGCGGAGGGGTTCAGGTTTGCCAGTGCCCTCGAAAGGTGTGCGTGAGGTTTCCTTGATCAGCGCATGAATGCGGCCAATGAGCTTGCGATCCGTTGTATGCCAGTGGAGATAATCCTCCCAAGCCTGTTCCGCGAAGATCAGCTTCATTCCAGCGGATCGTTCTTCAGGGCGCGCTCCTGGCCAAGGCCTGCCTCCAAGCGGTCGATGGCATCGAGCAGGCGCCGGGCATTGGCCGGTGAGCGCAGCAGGTAAGCGGTTTCCTCCAGGGCCTTGTAGTCGTCGAGCGACAGCATCACCACCGAGGGCTGGCCGTTGCGGGTGATGATCAGCGGTTCGTGGTCGCCGCAGACGCGGTTCATGGTCTGGGCCAGGTTTGCCCGGGCAGCGGTGTAGGAGATGGCGTCCACGGGGATCGGGGCAGACATGTACGGGATACTGTACGTGCAGTGGCAAATGTCTGTGCTGCTCTCGGATGTTGATTCGGCGCGCGTGGCCTGCTTGTCGCCGACCCGTTGGGCGGCCAGACCAGCGGCTTGGCCGCTCTCCCTATTGGGCATCCAGGCCGCGGAGAGTGGCACTGCGTCGTGGCCGACTGTCTGCGATGTGGACACCCCGCAGTTGTGAGCAGGCTGGAACCGCAGGGTGGGTCAGCCCCCGAGGGGGACATGCGCCCCCTGAAGAGGCACCCTGCTGGGGCGGGTGCCGGTGGGCTGATGTGGCCCGGCCAGGCTCTTGCGCCCTAGGTTGAAGGGCGAAGTGGCATGACCCGGGATGGATCTGCTGGCACTCCTGTTGGGTCTTCTCGCCTGTCTGGTGGTTGCCGTCCTGGTCGTTGGCTGCTGGCGCCTCCTGCGCCGTGAGTCCAACAAGATTGCTGCTCATACGGAGACACGTTCGGCTCAAGCCACCAGGCCAGGCGCCCCGCCATCGAGGGCTGTAGCCGAACCACCCGCAGCCCCAGCCCCGCCGCCTGCCGAGGCAGCGGATGCCGCGGAGGCGGCCGCAGTTCCCCCAGGGCCCGTTGCTGCCTTGATGACCTATACCAAGGCAGATGGAACAACGAGCCTTCGCGATCTGACGATCTACAGCCGCAACCTCACCAATGGGGACACCCACTCGCTGAACTGCCGCCAGCGCGGCGAGCAGATCACCAAGAAGTTTCTGTTGAGTGGCATCTCCAGGCTTGAGCTCCCCGGCCTGAAACCTCTTCTGGTGCTGAGCAACACCCCGGAGATTGCTGCCTGGCTGGAGCGCCACATCCCGGAAAAGTCCTCTTCCCCCAGGCAATCCAGGCCTTCGATCAAGCCGGCTCCCGCTGCCGAAGCTCCAGAAGTTCCACGAACACAAGGTTCAGGGGCACTACCGCCTTTCCCGCCCCCTCCAACCCCTCCGCCGGCGCCGCAGCCGTTCGAGGTGCCATCAGAGGGAGCCCCCAAGCCCGATCTTCCTCGGCTGCTCCCGGATGGTGCGCGTGGGTTTGCCGTGCTGGATCTGGAAACCACCGGCACAGGCCGCAGTTGCCGGATCGTGGAGATTGCCCTGGTGCGCCTCGATTCCCAGGGCCGCATCACGGAAGAGTGGGAAACCTTGGTGCACCCTGGGGTTCCGATCCCGAACGCCCACATCCATGGCATCGATGATGCGCTGGTGACCCAGGCGCCCTCGTTTGCAGAGATCGCAGGCATCCTCGCCGCCAAGCTGCATGAGCACGTGCTGGTGGCCCACAACCTGCGCGGTTTTGACGGTCCGATCCTGGAAGCCCACTTCGCTGAGGTGGATGGCATCGACCTTTCGCTTGGTTCAGGGGTCGACACCATGCCGAGGCCCCGTGTGAAGCTCGTTGATCTCTGTGCCCAGCACGGAGTGGAGCTCAAACCCGAGGTTTCCCATACGGCCCTGGGCGACACTCGGGCGCTGACGAAGGCCCTACAGAGCGGGATGGCTCACCTGGAGCCAGCAGGTAGTGCCGTGGCGGTTGCGCGTAACGGCTTGCTGGGAAAGCCGGCTCGGACGTTGACGCGTTCGATGGCGGCGGCCCCTTGCGTCCCATCAGGTTGGATGTCGGTTTCGATCCAGCTGGAAGCCGGTCAAGCATTCATCACCACCGGCCCTCCCTCCACGAAGCCCGATACCGAAATCAAGCGCGCCGAGGCCCATGGCATCCGCCTTGGGCTTCACTACCGGAAGGTGAATGCCATCCCAAAACGCAATCCACCCGCATTCTTGTTGACCACCAGTCTGGCGCTCGCGAACCGCAAGATGGTGGAGGCCCGTGAGCTGCAGATCCCCGTGGTGCTGTGCCGGGACTTCCTGCAAGCCCGCAGTGGATCCAGCGTACAAGCCTGGCGGTACCAGAAATGATTTTTCGTGCCAAGCGTGATCGCCTGCTGTACGGAAGCATCACATTGCACCCAACCATTGGAACATCGTCCCGAGCGGATTCCAATGGGCATGACACGGTACCGCGAGCTGCTGCTGTCCAGCCCGAACAACCGCTGCTCGAGCTCGGTCACCGTTACCCCTCCTGATGTGCCTGGGTTTGGCTGACCCGGCGGGCGATGGACTGCTTCTCGCTGGAGATCAGCAGAAGCAACTCCTGCAGCAGTTCCCGCTGTCGTTCGCTCGGCAGTGGAGCAGCCTGCGGCGCTTCCGGATGGAGGCTGTGGGGAGGGATCAGACGATCGGAGGACATGAGACGACTCTTCTGGCTCTGGAGCCAGTGTTGATGCTGTCTCTCAGGAGACCGGCGGGTTTCCTGCGAAGAACGAGAGGAGGAGGCGCCGATCCTCACCAGAGTGGGTGGAGGATGCGCTGACACCGCCGTGTTGCTGAACTTCTTCGATGTGGACACCAGCAGTGGTGAGCGCAGCGTGGAACTGCAGGTGGGCGATCTGCCGGAGCTCGGGCTCGCGGTGGACCTGCTGGTGGTGTCTGCTTTCGAGGGGGACTATGAGCCCGTGACTGGAACCCTGCTGGGGCGCCTGCAGGAGGCCTACGGCCTGCATCTCGGGGAGATCGAGCCTGCGCTCGACCTGCGCAACAGCCCGCTCAAGGCCTGGGTGAGTCAACCGCTGGTGTGGAGCGGTGCTCCCGGAGCCCTGAGCCGTTTCCAGCGCATCGTGGTGATCGAGGGATCGATCGATTGGCACGAGGATCAGTTGCTGCCCTGGTCGCCGTTCAACCGGCTCTTCTCGATCCTGGCGCTGCTGCCGCTGCGCCGCATCCCCTGCCGCACGGTGGCCACCCCCTTGCTCGGCAGTGGTGATCAAGGCATCGAGCCCTTGCTGCACTTCCCGGATCTACTGGAGGCCTACCGCGAGGCCTTCCGGCATGTGCCGGACCTGAGCCGGTTGATCCTCTTCGGTCGAACCGAAACGCACATGCGCATGCTCGGCGACGCGATCGATGCCTGCCTCGGCCGCAGTGCGCCGCAGAGCTACCGGGTGGAGCTGCCGGACAGCCTGCCGGGGCTGGATCAGCTGACCAGCCTGCTCGGCCAGTGGAACCGCCCCGGGGGAACCCGGGCCGGCGCCCTGGCCCACGACGTGGGGGAACTGATCGGGTTGCTGCGTGCGGAGGAGATTCCCCCGATCTCCCTGGGGATTCATGCCCGCCGTGTGGTGGAGGGCCTGGTACTGCAGAGCCTGGCTGAGGAGCCTGAGGTGGTGGGTCGGCTGAATCTCTACAGCGGCATCCGTGCCCTCCAGCGCAGGGGCACGGACCCATGGGTGATCAGTTGCCTGCATCAGGTGCGCTGCTTCGGGAACTGGATGGGCCATCCCCCCCGCGGTGGGCAACCACGGCCGGTGCAGCTGGCGGATGTGCTCGCCATGCTCTCGGCCCTGCAGAGGGTGCTGGAGGATTACCCCTGGCATGATTAGTTAAAGAGCATGATTGTGGGAATAGGCTGTATTCGTCATAGTGCTCTTGGCAGCAAGCCTATTCATCAAATGCACAAGAAGGAAGGTGAGAGCGTCTTTCGCGGCATTGATTATTCATCGCCCGTCGATTGCTTTCTTGTCTCCCTTTGCGATTGGGCGTTTGCGGAAGGGACGTCCCCGGGATGATTGGCAGAATGCGCTACAGGCCGGCTTGATCTGTTGGTCGTGGCGATAACTGATGGGATTCAGTACGACTAATCAGCAAGAGCGAGGCTCTTTGTGTAAGCAACTGAATGCACGTCCGGAAAGCCGATCTAGCAGGGTTTTCCTGTCAAGCGGCCTGAGGAGTCATGCTCGATTCCGGGGACTGCGAAGTAACCTTCTTTCTGTGAGAGCCAATGACGTCCATTGATCAGTCCCGTATATGCCAAAAACGCATGGCGTACAAAGATGTCCGCTAGGATGGCGCAAGACATGCGTTCCCTCTGCTCATGTTGCGGCTGATCAGCAATGTTTACGAATGGATATCCACAATCATTGGAAGACTTGTGGATTCTTTTGGAACACGTCGCCGAAGACATAATAAGCAGGTGCAGATTCTAGAGCGCGAGTGCCAGGAAGAGCTGGAACGCCAGGCTGCCTTGTGGAAGGAGCATGAACTAAGAAGTGCGGAGGCTGAGCGGCAAGCGGCCATTCGACGGGAACGACAAGCAAGAGATGCCGAATCTGTGCGACGAGGAATTCTTCGAGTTGAGCAGGAACGTCAGGCAGTAGAAGCTAGTCGGCAAGAATCTCTTCTACTACAACAGGAACGAAGGGCCGCAGAGGCTGCGCGAGAGGAGGAAGTCCAACGGTTGGAGCAGGAACGCCAAGCAACGGAAGTCGCGAGGACAGAGCTCCTACGACTGAAGGAGGAACGTGAGGCGGCACAGAGAGAGAGCAAGGAAGCTGTTCAGCG
>JBJTWS010000212.1:0-4892 GCA_046081905.1 Synechococcus sp.
ACCCTGCATCCCCAGCCGCGGTGTGCGAAGACGGCAGAAAGAGCCCTGGTTCACCCGGGTGGAACTGCCGCCACCGCTCCAAGGCTCGCCACCCATCGCTGTCGCGTGACGGTCTCGGTTGAGATGTGTCCGGCAGTCAGGGTGGTGGGCCACCACCCGCTCTACTCCGCCGGCCACTACGGCGACCAGCCGGCCCTGATCGCTCGGCTCACGCCCCTGTTCCGCCGCCACGGGGTGCAGCTCTTCATCAATGGCCACGAGCACAGCTATGAGCGCACCCGGCCCATCAACGGCACCACCCACCTGATCATGGGCGGCGGCGGCGCCTGGCTGCGGCCGATCCAGGCCCATGCCCGCAGCGCCAAGACCCTCAGCGCCTACAGCTTCGCCGAGGCGTCCGCCACCGCCAGCCGCCTGGAGATCCGCGCCTTCGACCTCAGGGGCCGCCTGATCGACCAGGCCAGCCTCTCGCCCCGCTGCTCCTGAGGCGGGTGCGCCGCTCAGGTGGAGGGCACGGCTGCCTGCAGGTGTTCGTGCAGGAGGCGGCGATGCACCTCCGTGCCCTCCCGCAGGGCCTGGATCCGGCCGGCCGGCAGCGGATGGTTCAGGGCCGCGCCCCAGGCCAGCCGCAGCTGCTGAGGGTCCACCGCCTCCCCCAGCTCCTGGCAGGGGCAGCCCAGGGCCGCCGCCGCCGCCGCCACCTTCGGGTCGTAGCTCATGGCCGCGCAGGGGGCCCCCGCCAGGGCCGCCAGGATCAGGCCATGCAGGCGCATGGCGATCACCAGGGCCGCCCCGGCGAACACCCGCTGGGCCTCCTCGGGGGTGGCCACCTCCAGCTCCCGGCTGCGCTGCAGCAGCTGCGGGGGCAGCAGCCCCTCGCTCTCGAGCCGCTGCAGCAGCCCCCGGTCCTGGTGCTGGTGGAAGGGCAGCCACAGCACCGGGTGGGCGGTTTCCTCGCTGAGGGCGTGTAGGGCATCCAGGTAGGGAAGCCAGGCGCTGCCCTGCAGCTGCGCCACGGGCCGCCAGCAGAGCACGATCGGCCGCAAGGGAGCCCCGCCGGCGGCAGGCGCTGGGGTGGCCGGCGGCAGGCTCCAGACCGGATCACTGCCGGCCGGACCCGATCCGCCGAGTTCGCGGGCCAGCCGCGCCGACTCGGGGTCCCGCCAGCTCATGGCCGTGACCCGGGGCAGCACCAGCGCCACCAGCGCCCGGCTCCGGCGGCGCCGCAGGGGACCGAGTCCCTGGCCCCAGAGCAGCACGGGCTTGCCCTGCCAGCGCGCCCTCAGCACCAAGGCGGCGTAGTAGAGGAGGCTGCGGAAGCTGGTGGAGTCCTGCAGCAGGCTGCCGCCGCCGAAGATCAGCGCATCGCAGCCATCGAGGGCCCGCAGCACCCCCCCCACACCGCGGCGCTGCACCGTGGCCACGCCATGGCGTTGCTGCACCGCCGGCTCATCCCAGGCGGTGACCAGGGCGTTCCAGCCCGCGGGCATCTGGGCCAGCAGGGCCTCGAGCAGGGCGTCGTCGCCGAGGTTGTGCTCGCCGTAGTAGCCGCAGAGCAGGGCCTGCATCGCACGAACACCCGGGCAGGGTCCGTACATTACGGAGCGCACCCCCACCCAGCCGCCTGGGCGCCGCCGCCGATGCATGCCCTCTCCCTGGCCACCTGGTGGATCCACGTGACCTCGGTGCTGGAGTGGGTGGTGGCGATCACGGCGGTGCTGCTGTGGGGGCAGCGGCGCCAGGAGGGCGGCTGGCGCTGGCTGGCCCTGGCGATGCTGCCGGCCCTGGTGAGTGCCATGGCGGCGTGCACCTGGCACCTGTTCGACAACAGCGAGGCCCTGCGGGGGCTGGTGGTGCTCCAGGCCGGGTGCACCACCGCCGGCAACCTGGCCCTGGCGGTGGCGGGCTGGAACCTCTGGCGGCAGCAGCCGGTGCAGCAGCCATGAGCCTCCTGGAGCGGCTGGCGGGCTTCGATCCTGCGCCCCTGTTCGTGCTGTCGCTGGTGCCGTACCTGGCCTTTCTCTGGTGGGCATCCCGCACCCGGGGCTTCCCCCGCCTGGCCCTGCGGGGCTTCCAGCTCACGCTGCTCTTCGTGGCGGTGACCATCGTGGCCGCGATCGTGGCGGAGGTGCGCTTCGGGCACCAGCTGGCGGATGTGGATCCGCTCCACGGCGGCGCCGAGGTGTTTCTCACCCTCAGCAACCTGCTGGTGATGCTCGGCTTCTCAGCCGTGGCCCCCTCCGGCGGCGGCGAAAGCGGGGTGAACAAGTCTTAAGGCAACGCGGAAGCCCGCGGGCCTGCCCGGAAGATGGGGCGTCGGCTTTTGCTCCATGATCGCCCCGCTTCTGGCTCTGGCCCCTGCCTCCGTTGCCTGGTCCCCGAAAGTGGGCCTGGTGATGATCGTCTGCAACGTGATCGCCATCGCGATCGGCAAGGCCACCATCAAACAGCCCAATGTGGGCGCCCAGCTGCCCAACGCCGCCATGTTCGGCGGCATGAGCCATGCCTCCCTGCTGGCCACCACCAGCTTCGGCCACATCCTCGGCATGGGCGCCATCCTCGGCCTGGCCTCCCGCGGCGTGGTCTGAGGCCCCCAGCTTCCCTCTGGCAGGCGGCCCTGCGGGGCCGCCTTTTTCATGCCCGCTCGAGCAGATAGGGCAGGGCCCGCAGGCCGTAGCGCTCGAAGCGGTAGTGGAACAGCAGGGCCGAAAGGTCCGCGGCGGGGCGCCCCCGCAGCCCCCGCAGCAGGCGGGCCAGGCGGCGATCGGCGGCCGGATCCCGCAGCCCCAGCCAGGTGCGGCGGGCCAGGCGGCCGCTGAGGGCCCAGCGCCAGCCCAGCCGCCGCCGCAGCTCCCGCTCGTAGCGGCGCCGCAGCCGATCCGGATCCGGTTCCCGCAGCAGCAGGGGCGCCAGCACCCGGCTGGAGGCCAGGGCATGGCGGATCCCCTCGCCCCCCAGCAGGTTGGCGGTGCTCACCGCATCCCCCAGGGCCAGCAGGCGCCCGCGCCCGTGGGCCTCGCGGCGGTGGATGCTGCTGCGGATCAGGCCGCCGTGGCGATCGAGCACCTCAGCCCCCTCCAGCCCCAGCCGCTCCAGCAGCGTCACCAGGTCGCGCCCCAGGGGCGGGGCCTCCCCGCGGGGGTCATCCAGGCGGCACACCCCCACCTTCAGGCAGGGGGCCGCCATCGGAAACACCCAGCCGTAGCCCTGGGCCACCCAGCCGCTGCCCAGCAGGAAGGTGAGCCGCTCGGACCAGGCCGCCCAGCGCTCGGCATCCAGCCGCAGCAGCCACTCCACCCCGCGGCCACTCACCAGGTCGGCGGGATCGGTGGGTTCGCCCAGCAACGCGCGGCCCTGGCCGGTGGCATCCACCACCCAGCGGCTGTGCACCACCAGCTCCCCGCCCCCGGGGCGCTGCAGCACGGTCTCCATGCCCTCGGGCAGCGGCCGGCAGGCCACGGCCCGCAGCCCCAGCTCCACCCGGCCGCCCCAGCGACGGCACTGCTCCGCCAGCCAGAGCCGCAGCGCGGCGAAATCGAGCACCACCCCCAGGGGGGCGGGCGCCGTCCAGTGGTGGCGCTCCTCGCCGGGGCCGATCAACTGCCAGGCGCGCCAGCGGCTGGCCACCACCTCGGCCGGCAGGCCGAACTGCTCCACCGTTTCCCGCGGCAGGGCGGCACTGCTGAAGGCCGCCTGGTTCAGATCGCGCAGCTGATCCACCAGCAGCACCGCGCGGCCATGGAAGGCGAGCTGGCGGGCCAGCTCGCCGCCCGCGGGGCCGGCCCCTACCACCAGCACCTCACAGCGCAGCGGCATCGGCGGCTGGGGAGCTGGAGGCCGCAGCGTCAGACGGACACCGGCTGCCGCCCGGGCGCAGGGAAGAGGGCGGCGAAGCGCTCCTGGATGCGCTCGGCCATCTGGGGCGGGGTGAGGCCGAGGGTCTGCTTGCTCTGGTTGGGGCTGGCGTGGTCGACCAGCACGTCGGGGATGCCGAGCCGCAGCACTGGCACGAGCACGTCGTGGTCGTTGAGGGATTCCACCACCGCGGCCCCGAAGCCACCCGGCAGGGCGCCCTCCTCCATGGTCACGACCCGGCCGATGCGGCGGGCGAGGGGAAGGATCAGGGCCTCATCGAGAGGGCGCAGGAAGCGGCCATTCACAACGGCG
The DNA here is from genome assembly GCA_046081905.1 of Synechococcus sp. GTDB lineage: Bacteria > Cyanobacteriota > Cyanobacteriia > PCC-6307 > Cyanobiaceae > CBW1002. The sequence goes on from JBJTWS010000212.1 coordinate 4,168, forward strand.
GCACGCACGCCCTTCTCCTGGAGCAGGCCCGCGGTGGCCATCGCCGGCGCCACCATGGCGCCGTAGGCCACGATCAGCAGGTCGTCGCCGTCGGTGAGCAGCTCGCCCCGGCCGATCTCGAGCGGCTCCCAGCCCTCCTCCATCAGGGGGGCACCCTCCCCTTCGCCGCGGGGGATCCGCAGGGCGCAGGGGCCGTCGTGCTGGATCGAGGTGACCAGCATCCGCTGCAGCTCCGCCTCGTCCTTGGGGGCCATCACCGTTAAGTTTGGCACGGCGCGGAGGTAGCTGATGTCGTACTGGCCCTGGTGGGTGGGGCCGTCGGCCCCCACGATGCCGGCCCGGTCCATCACGAAGGTCACGGGCAGGTTCTGGATGCCCACGTCGTGGATGAGCTGGTCGTAGGCCCGCTGCAGGAAGGTGCTGTAGATCGCCACCACCGGCCGCAGGCCCTCACAGGCCATGCCGGCCGCCATGGTCACGGCGTGCTGCTCGGCGATGCCCACATCGAAGTACTGGTTCGGCAGCGCCTTCTCCAGCAGATCCAGGCCGGTGCCGGTGGCCATGGCGGCTGTGATGCCCACCACCCGGGGGTCCTGCTCGCAGATCTTCACCAGGGTCTGGCCGAAGACCTTGCTGTAGCTGGGCGGCTTGGGCTTGCTGGAGGGGAAGGCCTTGCCGGTCTTGAGGTCGAAGGCGCTCTGGGCGTGGTAGCCCACCTGATCGGC
>JBJTWS010000213.1:0-4535 GCA_046081905.1 Synechococcus sp.
CCGTAGAGCAGGATCGATGTCTCGAAACCCTTGTTGATCAGCCGGCTGGCCTGCAGCAGATTCACCAGCCCGATCGAACCCTCGAAAGCCACGGTGTGGAAGGTGATCAGAGCCTTCTCACCCGGATCAGCCTTCACATCCGGGAACACCTTCTCTTCGTAGTCGACCAGGAACTCTCCCGCCTGGTTGGCGGGGCGGCTGACTTCGGGCATCGCGGAGGGGGCGCGGACAACGACGGGGCGACCGTTGCATGGATGAAGATTTGTTCTTTGTCGCGGTCGCGACCGAATCGGACGGCAGCGGATTTCGTGGTTTTCGCTACCGGAGCTTTCCGGAACTGCCGGAAGGATGGTGTCTCTGCCTCGACCCCCTTGACTCCCCCTCCCTCCTCGGCGCGCCACCCGGTGGTGGTGGTGGGTGGCGGCCAGGCGGGCCTCTCGGTGGCCCACGCCCTGCAGCGCCGCGGCCTGCGGCCGCTGGTGCTGGAGCGCCACCGCATTGGCTACGCCTGGGAACAGCAGCGCTGGGATTCCTTCTGCCTGGTCACCCCCAACTGGCAGTGCCGCCTGCCCGAGTTCCCCTACGACGGCCCCGACCCGGAGGGGTTCATGGGGCGCAGCGAAATTGTGGAGTACCTGCGGCGCTTCGCCGCCCGCATCGCCGTTGACGTGCGGGAGGGGGTGCAGGTGAGCCGGCTGGTGCGCCACGGCCGCGGCTACCGGCTGTTCACCAGCGAGGGGGAGATGGAGGCGGATCAGGTGGTGGTGGCCACCGGCGCCTACCACCGCCCCCGCCGCCATCCCCAGGCGGAGCGGCTGCCCGCCTCCGTGGTGCAGCTCGATGCCCGCGACTACCGCAACCCGGGCCAGCTGCCGCCGGGGCCGGTGCTGGTGGTGGGCAGCGGCCAGTCGGGCTGCCAGATCGCCGAGGACCTCTTCCTGGCCGGCCGCAGCGTGCATCTGAGTGTGGGCTCGGCGCCCCGCTCCCCCCGCCGCTACCGCGGCCGCGACGTGGTGGACTGGCTCGATCGGATGGGCTACTACGACCAGCCCATCACCCAGCACAGCGATCCGCGGGCGGTGCGCGGCAAGACGAACCACTACCTCACCGGCCGGGACGGTGGCCGCGAGATCGACCTGCGCCGCCGGGCGCTGGAGGGCATGGTGCTGCACGGCCGCCTGCTGGAGCTGGCGCCCGAGCGGATCCGCTTCGCCCACGACCTGGCCGCCAACCTCGACCAGGCCGATGCGGTGTACTGCCGCATCCGCGCCAGCATCGATGCCTGGATCGCCCGCGAGGGCCTCGAAGCCCCCACCGAGCCCCCCTACGTGCCCTGCTGGGAGCCGGGCCCCGGCAGTGAGCGTCCCCTCGATCTGGAGCGGGAACCCCTGGCGGCGGTGATCTGGTGCACCGGCTACCGCAGTGATTTCCACTGGATCGATGTGCCGGTGTTCGACGGCTCCGGTCAGCCGGCCCAGGAGCGGGGCATCACCCCCAGCGAGGGGCTCTACTTCCTGGGGCTTCCCTGGCTGCACACCTGGGGATCGGGCCGCTTCTGCGGCGTGGCCCGCGACGCGGAATACCTCGCCGAGGCGATCCGGCTGCGGCAGCACAGCCGCGATGCCAGCCAGGAGCGGCTGGAATGCACCGCCCTGCTGGGCTCCTGATCGACCTGCCCGGGGTTCAGCCGGTCGTGGCGGGCGGCGCGCTCACGGGCCACTGCCTCAGGTAGGCGGCCACCGGCAGCCGGCGGGGCTGGTCGTAGCCCACGGGCAGCCAGAGGTCGCCGGCGGTGGAGGCGTAGTAGATCTCCCAGTGGTAGAGGCCCCGATAGGCGCGGGGGTCCTGCCGCAGCAGGGCCGCGTAGTGGAGCACGGCGCGGCCGTAGTGGTCGCTGTTGTTGTAGCCCCACAGGCCGCGGCGGATGTCCTGGAGGCCGCCGCGGCGCACCAGGTAGCGGGCCGCCGCCTGGATGGAATCGTGGGGATCGCGGATGTCGCCCTTGCCGATGCCGCGCTCGGCCCAGGTGGTGGGGAGGAACTGCATCGGGCCGCGGGCATCGGCCACCGACACGCCGTCGATGCGCCCCATGCCGGTTTCCACCAGGTTCACCGCGGCCAGCACCTGCCAGGGGATGCCGGTGGCGGCTTCCGCCTCGCGGTAGTAACGCAGCAGGTTTTCCGCCGGCTCCGGCGCCCGGATCCGCCAGGCCGGCAGGCTGGTCGCGCCCCGGCCGCCGGCGTGCATCGCCAGGAATTCCCGCCGGGCCGCCACGTGGTGATCGAACACGCCGCGCCAGAACGGCGGCAGCAGGGGGCGCACGGCCGCGGCCCGCTTCGGATCCCGCGCCAGGGTGCGGTAAAGCACCTGCTGCTGGTGGCCGAGGCGCGGCAGTGCCTCCGGGGCGGTGGCGTCGTTGCGGAGGGCCTCCTCCACCGCCACCAGCAGGGTGGCCAGTTCCTGCGGACCGGCAGGCACCAGGGGGTAGTGGCGGCCGTCCGCCGTGCGCGGCAGGCTGGGATCGCTCGGGAGCGCTGGACCAGCTGCCGCGGCGTCAGCGGGCTCCGCCGGAGCGGAGAGCACCGCCGTGGTGGCCTCCGCTCCCTCGGGTGTGCTCGCCAGCGGCTGGCTGGCGCAACCTCCGGCGGCGAGGAGAAGGCCCCCGAGCCCCAGCAGGGGCAACCACCGTGGCGAAGGCATGGCGGGTGCGGCGCGTGTTCCGGGTTCGACCTTAAGGGCGCCGCCGGGAGCCGGGCCAGGGCGGCGGATTTCGGTGTGCCGTGGTCGTTGGCCTGGTTCTTCCTGGGGCAACTGGAGGCTGCGGTTGCGCTCACCTCTCCCGGGAGGGGAGCGGGCCGTTCGTGATGGTCAACCCCAGGAACTGCTCTTAGGTTTGTGTCTGATCATCGAGCAGGTTGAGCCATGTCCGAGCGGCGACTGACCATCGTTTTCGGAGAAGACCAGAGCCTCGCCTTCTCGTTGCCCATTCAGTGAGAGCTCCCAGCGGAACGGGTGTCGCTGCTGAGCCGGCTGTCTGGCACGGATCAACTGATGATGGAAGCCGATGGGGCTCTGTATGTCATTCCCTGGACCAGCATCCGGTATCTGCGAATCGACTCGGTGGAGTCCGATGACATCATCCCGACAACCATCTTGTGGGGTCTTCATCAGGTGGACTGATCACGGGGAAGGGAGTGAATCGTTCGCGTTGTCTATTCCTTGTGATATGGCCCCCCCTGCAGGATGCTCTGGGCCCGGTAGATCTGCTCCAGCAGCAGCAGCCGCGCCAGCTCATGGGGGAAGGTCATCGGCGAGAGGCTCAGGGTCCAGCGGCTCCTGGCCTTGAGGGCCGGATCAAGGCCCACCGCCCCGCCGATCACGAACACCAGCCGGCCGGATGCCAGTGCCGAAAGCCGCCGGGCCCAGGCGATCGAGCTGAGGGTCTCCCCCTCCTCGCTGAGGGCCACCAGCGTTTCCTCCGGCTGCAGCAGCGCCAGGATCTGGTCCCGCTCCCGGGCCGGGGTGGAATCCTTCACCTCCTGCACCACCAGCCCCGGCAGCCGCCGGCGGTACACCTCCACCCCCTCCCGGACCCAGTCCTTGCGAACCCGGCCCACGGCAATCACCCGCAGCCGCGCAGGGTTGAACATGGCGGCTCCTCAGAACTCCCCACAGCGGGCCCTCGCGGGCAAGGCCGGTCCCCAGGCTCGTCAACGGGCCGGGGCACGTCAAGCGCGGCCAATCCCGGAGGCCCTGCCTAGGGTCGCGGCAGGACCGGCGCACCGCGGCGCCCCGGGGTGATGCCTTTTCAGCCTGAGGCCAGCCTCACCCTCCTCTGCCGTGGGGTGGTGCAGGGGGTGGGCTTCCGCCCCTGGGTGCACCAGCTGGCGGTGGGCCTGGAGCTGCGGGGCTTTGCCGGCAACGTGCCCGGTGGTGTTCGCCTCTGGCTCTGCGGCCGGCGGGCGGCGCTGGAGCAATTCCTCGAGCGGCTGCCGCGGGAGTTGCCTGCCCCGGCGCGGCTGGAGCCGCTCGAGCCGCTTTGGGGGCCGCCCCCCGCCGGAGCCCCGCCGGAGGGGGTGGCGATCCGCCATACGCCGGCCCGGCCCCTGGGGGAGGGGCTCTTCGCTCCCTCGCTGCCGGCCGATCGGGCCCCCTGCGCCGCCTGCCTGGCGGAGCAGCTCGATCCCCGCAGCCGCCGCCACCGCGACCCCTTCATCAGCTGCAGCCGCTGCGGCCCCCGCTACTCGATCGCCACCGCCGAGCCCTACGCCCGGGCCCACACCACCCTGGCGGGCTTCGCCCTCTGCGCCCACTGCCTACGCGAGTTCCACGACCCCGCTGATCGGCGCTTCCACGCCGAAACCATCAGCTGTCCCCGCTGCGGCCCCCGCCTCGCCTTCTGGCTGTCGCCGCCCCGGCCCGATCCGCAACCGCAGCCCCTGCCCGGGGATCCGATCGAGGCCGCCGCCTCCCTGCTTCTCAGCGGCGGCATCCTGGCGCTGCAGGGTGTGGGTGGCTTCCAGCTGCTGGTGGAT
>JBJTWS010000214.1:0-15113 GCA_046081905.1 Synechococcus sp.
GCTGATCGCTACTTGGGCGCTTTCAGCTTCCGCTTCAATCACCGCTTCAGGCTGGAAGAGATGACCGATCAAGTGATCCAGGCAGCCTGTCTCTGCACCGCACGACCCGAACGCCTCCTGAGGAGTGCGGAGCTTGCTACCTAATCAAGATGGAGAATTGCTGGCCCGGGACCATCGGCTCCTGGCCGATGCGACCGGCTCCCGATTAAATGTTCTGCTCCTTGAGTGCCCTCTCCACATCGAGGGGCGTGAGGTCGTTGGCGGCGAGTTTGAGCGGATCGAGCCAGATGCGGAGGGCAAATTTGCGCTCACCGATGATCACCGTGTTGCCGATCCCAGGGATCCGGCGCACCTCATCGACCATCGTGCGGTCGATGTAGTTGCTGATGAACTGCGGGTCATAGAGCGGTTGGCCCTGGGCGTCGGTGTCGGAGTAGAAGCCGAAGGCCAGCAGCAGGCTCGGGGAGGCGGCCTCCACGGTGACCCCCGTCTGCTTGACCACATCGGGCAGGCCCGGTGTGGCCTTGCTCACCCGGTTCTGCACATTCACCTGGGCGATGTTCCGATCCACCGCCACTGGAAAGGCCACGGTGATGTTGGCCACACCGTCGGAGGAGGTATTCGAGTACATGTATTTCATGTCCTCGACCCCGTTGATCTCCTCCTCCAGCACGTTCGTGACGGTGTCGACCGTGGTGCGGGCGTCGGCGCCGATGTTCACCGCCGAGACGTTGATCTGGGTGGGGGCCAGCTGGGGCAGTTTCTCCAGCGGCAACAGTGGAATGGAGATGGCACCCATGATCAGGATCACCAGGGAGCAGACCGTGGTGAGAACGGGTCCCCGAATGAAGCGATCGGAGAGGCTCATGGCGTACCGCCCGTGCTGAGGGCCGCCGCCTGGGCCTGGAAGGCGACGATCGCCGTTGACTGGGTGGCGTAGAAACGATCCGCTCCGATCCGCTCCGATCCGCTCCGCCACGCCAGCCCTCAAGAGCTGCTGGTAAAGCCCCTGCTTGACCCGGGCCATGGCCATGACGATCCCCCTGCCGCTCAGCTCCTCCTGGAGTTCCAGCAGCATGTCCACGGCGGTGATGTCGATCTCCACGATCGCCTCGGCATTGAGCACGAACCACTGCACCGGATGGTGTTCGGCGGCGATGGCCCCCAGGGCCCGGCGGCGGAAATCCTCGGCATTGGCGAAGCAGAGGGGGGCGTCGTAGCGGTAGAGCACCAGGCCCGGAAGGGTGGTGGCACCCTCCCAGTCGTCCACATCATGGAGGCCCGCCAGGTTGGGCACGTTGCCCAGGACCGCGTCATGGGGCCGCACCAGGCGGGCGAAGAGATCGACCACCGACAGGGCCACCGCCAGGCCCACGCCCACCAGGATGTCGGTGAGCAGCACCCCGGCGCAGGTGATCAGCGCCAGACGGAACTCGCTCAGCTTGAAGCGCCGCATCCGCTGGAACTCCGGGATGTCGATCAGCCGCAGGGCGGCATAGATCACGATCGCCCCCAGGGCCGCCTTCGGGAACAGCGCCAGCACCGGCCGCAGGAACAGCAGCACCAGCACCACCACCAGGAAGGCCACCAGCGAGAACAGCTGGGAGCGGCTGCCGAGGGAATCGCCGATGGCCGTGCGGCTGCCGCTGCTGCTGACCGCAAAGCCCTGCATGAGTACATTGCCCAGGTTTGCCGCCCCCAGGGCCAGAAGTTCCTGGTTGGCGTCGATGCGGTAGCCGCCCCGGGCCGCGAACGCCCTGGCGGTGAGCACGTTGTCGGAATAGCCCACCAGGGCAATGCCCACGCCGGTGGACAGCAGATACTTCAGCTTGTCGGGCGAGACGCCTTCCGGCAGGGCGAAGCTGGGCAGGCCGGCCGGGATCGTGCCGATCACGCTGACGCCGCGCTGTTCGAGATCCAGCAGGGAGACGGCGGCCACCGCCAGCAGCACCGCCAGCAGCGGTCCGGGGGCCTGGGGATAGCGGCGCTGGATCAGCAGCAGGAACAGCAGCACCCCGATAGCCAGCAGCAGGGTGGGCCCGTGGATCTCCCCATGACGGCGCACCAGTTCCAGCACCTGGTTCAGGAGCCCATCGGCCTCCATCGACAGGCCGCTGATCTTGCCGATCTGGCCGCCGATCATGATCACGGCCACCCCGGCCATGTAGCCCACAAGGATGGGCTTGGACAGCAGGTCGGCGAGGAACCCCAGTCGGCCCCAGGCCCCCAGAAAACAGATTCCACCCACCACCAGGGCCAGCAGGCTGGCGTAGAGGCCCGCATCTCCAGCGGCCATCGGGCCGATCGCCGCCGCCGTCATCACGGCCGTGGTGGATTCCGGGCCCACCGAGAGCTGGGGGGAGGAGCCGATCAGGGCATACAGGAGCATCGGCGGCAGGATTGCCCACAGACCGGCCACCGGCGCCACCCCCGCCAGCTCCGCATAGGCCATGCACTGGGGAATGAGGTAGGCCGCCACCGTGAGGCCCGCCAGCAGGTCGCCCCGGAACCAGACCGGTTGGTAGCCGCGCAGTCGCTGAAGACCGGGCAGGAGCAGGGCGGAGTTGCTGCCGCTGGCGCCTGGCCCCATCCTCACCTCAGTCCATCGATCTTTTCATGATGGCGGGCGGACCCTGGAACGCACAGTCAGATGGGGGTTTTGTCGCGTTGATCCCGGCGGCTCGGCCGCCGTCCGCCCGCCCTGGGCCTCATTCGTCCCTGGGGATCAGCACCGTCGTGCTGAGGCTGTCCTGGCCCAGATCGGAAGTGATCACCCAGACCTGGACGCCGTGGCCGACATGCGTCCGGGCTACCGAGCAGCCCCTGCATCATCACCAGGCCGCGGCCCTGGAGCGGCGCCTGGAGGTTGGGCGGGCCGCCAGACACAGTTGGCCGATGGACTTCACCCCCCGCCAACGCTGCACCGCCGCCCTGGCGGCCCTGCTCGGCAACGCGCTCGAGTGGTACGACTTCGCCGTCTATGGCTATGTAGCCACCCCCCCTGGGGGAGACGTTCTTCCCGGCGGATCAGCCCGCACTGCAGACGATGGCCGCCTTCGGGGTCTTCGCCGTGGGCTACCTGATGCGACCGGTGGGCAGCCTGGTGCTCGGCCCGCTGGGGGATCTGCTGGGCCGGCGGCTGATGCTCAGCCTCAGCATCGTGATCATGGGGGTCTCCAGCCTGGGGATCGCACTTCTGCCCACTCCCGCCCAGATCGGGGTGAGCGCGGCTGTGCTGCTGGTGCTGCTGCGGATGGTGCAGGGCTTCTCGGTGGGGGGAGAGTTCACCGGGAGCATCACCTACGCCACCGAGTCCGCGGGCCGCGGCCAGGCCGGCTTCCTCTCCAGCCTTGCGGTGGCGGGCGGACTGATGGGCTTTGGACTGGGCTCGCTCAGCGCCGCCCTGATCGGCTGGAGCGTGGGCCAGAGCGCGATGAACGCCTGGGGCTGGCGGATCCCCTTCCTGCTCGGGGCGGTGGTGGCCCTGGGTGGGTTCTGGATGCGGCGCTCCCTGCCGGAGACCCTGCCGCCCGACGCCAATGTCCCATCGTTGCGCAGCCCCGCTGAGCTGGGCGCCGCCATGGCCTGACGGCTGCGAAGGAATCGGCAGGAACATCTGAAGCGGCTCGCTGGTCCCTGGTGGCTCAGGGCATCTCGGTGCTGCGCGTCTCCAGGGTGCGAATGGCTTCCAGCACGCCTGGCAGGGCCTCCTGGCAGATCAGCAGCACCTGCTCGGCGTCCAGATCGAAGTACTGGTGGGCGATCACATCGCGGAAGCCCATGGCGCCTTTCCAGTCGATGTCCGGGAAGCTGCTGGTCAGCAGCCCTGGATGGAGCTTCTCCAGGCGCTTGAGGGCCTCGCCGGCCGCCAGGAACTGCATGCAGATCACATCGAGCAGATCCTGCCCCTCCTCGCTGTCCAGCAGCGCAGGGTTCGCCAGCAGGGGTTGGGCCTTGCGCTCGATCCGCTCCAGGGCCTGGCGCAGCGGGGTGAGTACCAGCAGAGGGTCGCCGCTCACGCGGAAACGCCCTCCTGCAGGATCGCCTGGCGCAGGGCGGGGTTCATGCGCTCGCGCAGGCGCACCAGATCGACCGGCCGCTGCAGCAGTGCCTCCAGCTCCTGCTTCAGGTGGACGGTGGCGAAGGGGGTGAGGGGATCGAGTTCCACCCAAACGTCCACATCGCTGCTAGCCGTGGCTTCGTTTCGGGCCGTAGAGCCGAACAGACCGATGCGTTGCAGCTGGTAGCGCTGCTGCCACTCGCTCTGGTGCGCTCTCAGGAGGGTGAGCACCTGTTCAAGCCGGAGTGCAGACGGGCCGGTTGTGCTGCTCATAGCGCCAGTCCGATCTGCTCAGTATCCGCCGACTTTGAGCTCTTGGCCTCCCCACGGCCGGGCGCAACGAAGGCAGGCACTGAGGCCTTGGGCCAATGGCTAGAACAAAACGACCCACGTAGTACCGGCATGGCGGGGCAGCCCTGCGGCCGATCTCCCCAAAACCCTTGCCAGCACTGGAAAACCGAGATGCGCGATGCCGGGTTCGAACCAGCGACATCCTGCTTGTAAGGCAGGCGCTCTACCGCTGAGCTAATCGCGCGGTGGCCCGATCCTGCCACCGCGCTGTCGCCTGCGCCAAGCCTCAGGCCACCGTGGCCATGTGGCGCATCAGATCGAGGCACTTGCAGGAGTAGCCCCACTCGTTGTCGTACCAGCTCACCAGCTTCACGAAGGTGTCGGTGAGGGCGATGCCGGCCTTGGCGTCGAAGATCGACGTGCACGACTGGCCCAGGAAATCGGTGGACACCACCTCATCCTCCGTGTAGCCGAGGATCCCGGCCAGTTCCCCCTCCGAGGCCGCCTTCACGGCCGCCTTGATGGTGTCGTAGCTGGCGGGGCGCTCCAGGTTCACGGTGAGATCCACCACCGACACGTTCGGCGTGGGCACGCGGAAGGCCATGCCGGTGAGCTTGCCGTTCAGCGCCGGGATCACCCGCCCCACGGCCTTTGCCGCGCCGGTGGAGGAGGGGATGATGTTCTGGCCGGCGCCGCGGCCGCCGCGCCAGTCCTTCACCGAGGGCCCGTCCACCGTTTTCTGGGTGGCGGTGGTGGCGTGCACGGTGGTCATCAGGCCCGCGGCGATGCCGAAGTTGTCGTGCACCACCTTCGCCAGGGGCGCCAGGCAGTTGGTGGTGCAGGAGGCGTTCGACACGATCTCCTGGCCCGCGTAGGTGGCGTGGTTCACCCCCATCACGAACATGGGGGTGTCGTCCTTGGAGGGCGCGGACATCACCACCCGCTTGGCGCCGGCGCGCAGGTGGGCCCGGGCCGCCTCATCGGTGAGGAAGAAGCCGGTGGACTCGAGCACGTAGTCGGCCCCCACCGCATCCCAGGCCAGGTTGGCGGGGTCGCGCTCGGCGGTGATGCGGATCGCCTTGCCGTTCACCACCAGCTGCCCGTTGTCCACCGCCACGCTGCCGCCGAAGCGGCCGTGGGTGGAGTCGAAACGGAGCATGTAGGCGATGTAGTCCACATCGATCAGGTCGTTGATCGCCACCACCTCGATGTCATCGAGCTGGCAGGCGCGGCGGAACACCAGGCGTCCGATCCGCCCGAAGCCGTTGATGCCGATCCTGAGGGTCATGGGTTGCGGGTCCCGATCCGCGGGGTGTGCAGGCCCGCTCACCCTATGCAGCGGCCCGGCGCGTGGCCAGGATGAAGGACGAGGCGTACGCCCGTGGGCTCCATGCACCCATCGCCGCCCCTCTGGAGCGATCGCTAGCAGGCGGGACGGCAGCTGGTGCAGCGGTTCCGGGAGGATCCGCCGGCCCCGCAGAGCCTGCTGCTGGCCCTGCCCCGTGGCGGTGTGCCGGTGGCGGTGGCGATGGCGCGGGGCCTGGGGCTGCCCCTGGCCACCTGGGCGGTGCGCAAGGTGGCCGATCCGGCCCAGCCGGAGGTGGCGGTGGGGGCCGTGGCTGGAGGCGGTGTGGCCGTCTGGCGCGATGGCGCCGGCGGGCGCTGGGCCGAGGCCGCCCGGCGGGGGGGCTGGCTGGAGGAGGAGCAGCAGGAGCTGGCCCGCCGCCAGCGGCACTTCGGCGATCCGGCCCCGGAGCAGCTGCGCGGCCGCCCCCTGGTCGTGGTCGACGACGGCATCGCCACCGGCATGACCGTGCTGGCGGCGCTGCAATCGCTGCGGGACCTGGAGCCGGCCTCCCTCACCCTGGCGGTGCCGGTGGTGGATCATCGGGCCGCCGCTGGGCTGCGGCCCTGGCTGGATCGCCTCGAAGCCCTGGCGGTGGTGGAGGAGCTGGTGGCGGTGGGCCTCTGGTACACCCGGTTCGAGCAGCTCAGCGACGCCGAGGTGCTGGCGCTGCTGCAGCCGTTCCGGGCCGCCGGCCTGCGGGAGGCGCAGCCATGGACCTGACGCTGCTGCCGCCCTTGTCCCGGCTGCTTCACCGGCTGTTCCAGGCGCCCTGGGCCCCCTGGCTGCTGCTGCTGGCGCTGCTGGATCTGCTCACCACCACCGCCTTCCCCCTGGCGGTGTTCTTTCTGGTGCCGGTGCTGCTGGCAGCCGGCCTGCATCCGCTCCGCCGCACCCGGGCCCTCGGGGGCGCGGCCCTGCTCCTGGCCCTGGGGATCGCGCTGGTGCAGGGAGTTCTGAACACACCGTTGGTCTGGCTGTTCCTGCTGGCCATGGCCACGATCGTGGGCCTGGCGCTGCTGCTGAACCGCGAACGCCTGCAGCTGGAGGGTCACTACCGCCTCCTGGCCGAGAACGCCGCCGATGTGGTGTTCTCCGCCACGTTGCAGGGGGAGACGGAAGGGGTGTCTGCCTCCATCGAACCCCTCACCGGCTGGCGGCCTGCCGATCTGATCGGCCGACCCTTCGCTCCGTTCGTTCATCCAGGCGACCTCCCGGCCCTGATGGAGGCCGATGCCGCCTTCCGGCGCGGCGAGACCCATCGCTTCGAGATGCGGGTGCGCTGCCGTGGCGGTGGCTACACCCCCGTGGGGGTGACCGGTCGGGGGCTGCGCTCGCCCGCCGGGGCGGTGACAGCGATCGTGGGCAGCTGGCGGGATGTCCGCAGCGAGAGGCTGGGCCGGCTGGCCCTGGAACGTTCCCTGCACCTGCAGGGGATGGCAGACACGATCCAGGAGGCCGCGGTTGGCATGTGCATCTGTGCGCCGGGGACGGGCACCTTCCGGCAGGTGAATCCCGCCCTCTGCCGCTTCTTCGGCTACTCCGAGCAGGAGCTCCTGCAGCAGAACTGGCAACACCTCATCCACCCCGCGGATCTCGCCAAGGACGAGGCCCTGGCCGCCCAGGTGCTGGCGGGCACCCTGTCGTCGTACCGGCTGCGCAAGCGCTTTCTCCACAGGGATGGCAGCGTGCTCTGGGGGGATCTGTCGGTGTCGTGCCGCCGGGATTCGCAGGGCCAGGTGGTGGAGGTGATCGCCCAGATCCTCGATGTGACCGCCCAGGTGGAGGCCGAATCGCAGCTGCTTCAGGAGGCGCAGCTCCATCCGCTCACCGGAGCCCTCAACCGCCGCGGCCTGGAGGAGCATCTGGCGGCCCTGCAGGAGGGCCGGCGGCGCTCTGATCTTCCCCTCGCCTGCCTGTTCTGCGACATCGATCACTTCAAGACCGTCAACGACCAGCAGGGCCATCCCGCCGGCGACCAGGTGCTGCAGGTGGTGGCGTGTCGCCTCCGCGGCGCCATCCGCCAGGGTGATCGGCTGGCCCGTTTCGGGGGCGATGAGCTGGTGCTCCTGCTCGAACCGGTGGGGGCGCCGGAGGATCCGGCCGCCGGTGATTGGCTCCTGGCCCTGGCCGAGAAGATCCGCCGGCTGGTGGCCGAGCCGATCCCGCTCGACCAGGGCTCCATCGACGTGACCCTCAGCATCGGCCTGGCCCAAGGTCAGCCCGGTGAAACGCCCCAGGAGCTTCTGGCCCGCGCCGATGCCGCCCTCTACGAGGCCAAGCGGGCCGGCCGCAACTGTGTTGCGGTGGCTTCCGGCATTCCGGCGCAGCCATGAGCCGCCCCGCCATGGCTGTTGTGCCGCTGCTGCGCCAGCGGCTCCGCGCCAGGCCCGCCACGGGTCTCTTCGCCTTTCTCGCCTATGGGATCACGGGCCTGCTCGGCCAGAACCTGGTGTTTCAGGGCACCACCGTGTCCCCCCCTCTGGCTGGCGGCGGGGGTGGCCCTGGGGCTGGGGCTGCGTTGCAGCACCCGGCGGGCTGCGGTGGCCGCCGGCGTGTTCCTCGGCCAGTTCCTGGTGTTCGGCTGGGGTCCCCTGCTGAAGGCCGCCCTGCTGGGCACCACGGTGCTCGAGACCAACATCCCCCTCCCGGTGGCCCTGCTTCCAGCGGCGGGCTCCACCGCTGGACTCCTGCTGGCGCTGGTGTTCCTGCACCGCTGCGGCATCGGCACCCGCATCGATCGACCCCTCGACTACATCGCTCTGGCCGTGGCCGCCGGCCTTCAGGCGGCGGTGGCCGCCAGCGCCGGCGCCTCGGCCCTGGCCATGGCGGGCGCCATCCCCTGGGAGATCTGGCGGGATGTGGCCACCACCTGGGCCCGGGGCGACTGGCTCGGCGGCATCCTCGCGGCACCGTTGTTCCTGGCCCGTCCCGATCCGCGGCTGCGGGGCGCCCGCTTTCGGGCTGGTTTGTGGGAAAAGGCAATGGTGCTGCTGAGCACCGTGGTGGTGGCCCTGGCCATCTTCGGCGGGGTGTCGCAGTCGGCGGCACGGCAGCTCAGTGGCACCTATGTCTGCTTCCTGCCCCTGCTCTGGGGTGCGCTGCGCTGCTCCGCGCGGGTGGTGGCGCTGCAGGTGCTGCTGGTGGCGCTGGCTGCCACCCTGCCCACCCTGAACGGACTCGGCCCCTTCGCCGGCTTTGCCACCCCTAACGACCGGATGCTCTCCCTGCAGGCCTTTCTGGCGGTGGAATCGCTCACGGCGATGCTGCTCGGCGCGATCGAGCAGCAGAAGCTCCGCGTGGAGGTGGTGCGCGATCGACAGGCCGCGGAACTGCGCGTGGCCAAGGAGCGCGCCGAGGCCGGCTCCCGCGCCAAGACCGAGTTCCTGGCCAACATGAGCCATGAGATCCGCACCCCCCTGAACGGGGTGCTGGGCGCGGCCCAACTGCTGTCCGCCTCGCCCCTGGCGCCTGATCAGGCGGAACTGGTAGGGGCGATCCGCGCCAGCGGCGATGGCCTGCTGGTGCTGCTCAACGACCTCCTCGATCTCTCCCGCATCGAGGCGGGCAGGCTGGCCATCGAGGCGGAGCCTTTCCAGCCGCGGCAGCTGCTGCAGCAGGTGGCGGACCTCTTCCGTCCCACCCTGGCGGAGGGAGTGACCCTCCAGCTCCGCACCAGCGAGGCGTTGCCCGTCTGGGTGCTGGGTGATCCGGCCCGGCTGCGGCAGCTGCTCTCCAACCTCCTGGGCAACGCCGTGAAGTTCACCCCGACAGGCGGATCGATCCGGGTGGTGCAGAGCGGCGATGGCCGCACCTACCGCCTGGAGGTGATCGACACCGGTATCGGCATTCCGCTCGCCAGCCAGGCGGGCCTGTTCGAATCCTTCCAGCAGGCCGATGCCTCCACGCAGCGCCGTTACGGCGGCTCGGGGCTGGGGCTGGCGGTGTGCCGGCGGCTGGTGGAGCTGATGGGGGGCACCATCGCGCTGGAGAGCGCCGCGGGGCGCGGCACCACCCTGCGGGTGGATCTGTCCCTGCCCGCCGCCGAACCCCCCGCGCCGCCACCACTCCAGGAGCTCCCCGCCGCCGCGGGGGAAGCCGCTGCGGGGCGTGCCGGCCGCCGCGTGAGGGTGCTGATGGCCGAAGACAACCTGCTCAACCAGCGCATCCTCGAGCGGATGCTCGCCGGCGCCCCCGCCGAGCTCGCCACGGCCAGCAACGGGCGCGAGGCCGTGGCCCTCTGGGAGCAGGGCCCCTGGGATCTGATCCTGATGGACTGCCAGATGCCGGAGATGGACGGCTTTGCCGCCACCCGGGAGATCCGCCGCCGGGAGCGCTCCGCCGGGCGGGAACCGGCGCCGATCATCGCCGTGACCGCCAACGCCGCCGCCTCGGACGAGCGGGAGTGCCTCGCCGCCGGCATGAACGATTTCCTCACTAAGCCGGTGCGGCTCGAGGCCCTGCTGGCGATGGTGCGGCGCTGGGCGCCCGGCGACGCCTCCGGCGGGCAGGTCTGAGATGTCGCCGCGCCGGGGCGGGAACCCTCAGCGGCGCCCGAGCAGCTCCTCCCAGGAGGGGGTTTCCGGGGCGGGATGGGCCTGTCCCTTGCGCTCGCTGCTGGGCACGGAGGCGTGGCTGGGGCTGCCCTGGCGACGGGCGCCCGGCCGGGTGGTTCTCAAAGCGGTTCTGGAAACGGTTCGGTTGAAAGGAATGGACATGGGATGCAACGGGATATGGATCGCGCACCGGTCCGCCACCACGGTCCCCGGGGGGACTCGCAAACGGGCGGTGAACACAGAACGGCTCGAGGCCGCCTGAACTCTGGACCTGATGGGCCTGCCCCAGGAAGCGCAGGGGAGGCTCGGTGCTGGTTCCGGCATGCGCGAGCCAACAGCTCGCCGGCTTCTGCCAGTTCCCTCAACCCTAGCCCAGAAATCCCCGGACCCTCTCAGGCGGCCAGTAGGCCCGCCACCAGCAGCCCCAGGTAGGTGCCCACCATGTAGCCGATCAGCCCCACCGCCACCCCCGGCAGGGCCAGGTCCTGGCGGCCGCAGGAGCTGGCCAGGGCCAGGGCCGTGGAGGGTCCCCCCACCGCCGCCTGGCTGGAAACCAGCGTTTCCACCAGCCCCCAGCGGCGCCAGCGGGCCAGGCCCAGCACCACCACCGCCTGCACCCCCACCACCACGGCCGCATAGGCAAGCACCTCCAGGCCGGTGCCCAGCAGCGCCCCCACCGCCGCGCTCAGGCCGATCACCGCGAAGAAGGGATGGATCGCCAGCAGGCCGAGCGGATAGGCCATGGCCTTGCCGGGCACCCCCGGGATCTGGGCCACCGCCAGGGCGAGGCTGGTGAGCACCACGATCCCCAGCCCCGGCACCGCCGGCAGCAGCGGTGTGAGCAGCCTGCTCAGCTGCGCGGCGGCCAGGCTGGTGAGCGCCGCCACCCCCAGGCAGGCCGCGGCGGGGCGGATCCAGCGGCGCCAGTGCCGCCACTCCAGCGGCAGGAAGCGCTCCTCGGGATCGAGGGTGCCGGCCTCCTCCACCACGCCGTGCAGGTTGGCGCCGCCGCTCCCCCGCCGCCGGCCCCCCAGCAACAGGCTGATCAGGAACCAGAGGCTGAACACCAGCTGGTCGGCCGTCGCCGCCAGGGTGACCAGCTCCGGCCGCACCGCCAGGGCCCGGGCCACGGACACGAAGTTGAGGCTCCCGCCGGTGTAGGTGGCGGTGAACATCCCCGCCAGGTCGGCCTGGTCGCTGCCCAGCAGCGGCCCCAGCAGCACCGCCCCCAGCAGGGCGCCGGCGGCCGTTGCCACCACCGCCGCCGCGAACGGTGCCAGCAGCCCCCGCCCCTGGCGCCACACCCGCCGACCGTCCACCGCCAGCAGCAGCAGCACGATCGCCAGGGAGGTGAGCGGGCCGTTCACCCCCTCCGCCACCGCCTCCGGCAGCTGCAGGCCGAGGCCGTTGGCGGCCAGCAGCCCCAGGGTGAGCACCCACAGGGTGGGGCCGAGCCGGCCGATCCAGCCGTGCCGCTCCCCCAGCCAGAAGCCCGCGGCGGTGAGCCCCAGCACCAGTCCCCATCCCGCCACCAGTGTTCCCATGCAGAGGTGCTCCGGCCGTGCCCGCGTGCCGCCATGCTGATGCCGGAAGGAGCCGTCAGAATGCGGCCCATCCGGATCCGGCCCATGACGCCGCGCAATGCCATTGCCTTCGGTCTGCTGGCGATGGTGCCGCTCTCCGTCCTGGCCGAAACGCTGCACTGGGGCGACGGCGCGGTGTTCGTCACCTCCGCCCTGGCGATCATTCCGCTCGCCATCTGGCTGAGCACCGCCACCGAGGAGCTGGCCATCAGCCTCGGCCCCTCGCTCGGGGCCCTGCTCAATGCCGTGTTCGGCAACGCCACCGAGCTGATCATCGCCCTCACGGCCCTGCGGGCCGGCCTGGTCGACATCGTCAAGGCCAGCATCACCGGCACCGTGATGGCCAACCTCCTGCTGGCCCTCGGTCTGTCGATGCTGGCCGGCGGACTCGGCCGCAAGGAGCAGACCTTCCAGCCCGTGGTGGCCCGCGTCAACGGCTCGGCCATGACCCTGGCGGTGCTGGCGATCCTGCTGCCCAGCGTCGGCAGCCTGGCCGCGGCGGGTGCCGGCGGCGATGGCGTGGCCGCCGCGGCGGGGCGCGAGTCTTTTTCCTTATTTGTGGCCTGGGTGCTGCTGGCGGTGTATGCCCTCACCCTGCTCTTTTCCCTGCGCACCCACCGCAGCCTGTACGAGGTGGCCGAGGCCGACAGCGAGGAGCTCGCCCATGGCGGCGAGCGGCCGAAGGTGCTCCCCTGGGTGGTGGTGCTGCTGGCCGCCACCCTGGTGCTCACCTATGAATCCGAGCTGTTCGTGGGCGTGGTGGAGGGCGTCACCGAGGGGCTGGGCCTCACGGCCCTGTTCACCGGCGTGGTGCTGCTGCCCCTGCTGGGCGGCGCCGCCGAATACCTCACCGCGGTGAGCATGGCCCGCAAGGACAAGATGGATCTCTCGGTGTCGGTGGCCCTGGGCTCCACCCTGCTGGTGGCCCTGCTGGTGGTGCCGGTGCTGGTGCTGGTGGGTCCGGCCCTGGGCCATCCCCTGGATCTGAGCTTCAATCTCTACGAACTCGTGGCGGTGATCACGGCGGTGGTGGTGAGCAACCTCATCAGCCTCGATGGCCGCTCCGACTGGCTGGAGGGGGTGCTGCTGCTGGCGGCCTACGTGATACTGGCCGCGGGCTTCTACTTCCAGGCCGGCGCTCTGCCATGAGCCAGGCCCCCGAGGAGCGGCGTCCTGCCCCCGCCCCCTTCCCGGCCCTGGGGCTGTGGTCGGTGCTGCGCCAGTCGCCCCTGCTGCAACTGCTGCTGGCGGCTCTCCTCACCCTGCTGGCGGCCCTGGCCGGCTGGAGTTTCCTGGCGGCGGCGGCGGCCCTGCTCACCCTGGCGCTCTCGCTCCTGCAGCTGCTGCCTCCCCTCTGGCAGCTGCTGCGCCACCGCCTCGACGATCCCCCCACCGCCCGGGTGGCGGCCTTCGTGGCCCTGCTGCTGGCCCTGGTGGTGCTCACCCTGCAGCTGGGCTGGTGGGATCCGCTGCTCTCGATCTACCGCCGCTCCGACTGGGAGGCGATCGGCGCCATCGGCGAGGGGGTGATCGGCGCCTTCGGCCAGATCCTGGTGGCGCTGGTGGCGCTGGCCATCGCCTGGCGGCAGGTGCTGCTGGATCAGCGGCTCACCAGCCAGCAGAACCGCATCACCCAGGCCCAGACGATCGACAGCTTCATCCAGGGCATCTCCGACCTGATCAGCGATGAGGAGGGGCTGCTGGAGGACTGGCCCCTGGAGCGGATGCTGGCGGAGGGGCGGCTGGCGGCGGTGCTCAGCAGTATCGATTCCGAGGGCAAGGCCCGCATCCTCCGCTTCCTCTCCCATGCCCGCCTGCTCACCCCCCTGCGCCGCGACAACCGCCTCGGCCGCGCCATCCTCGATGGCCAGGGCAGCTACGAGGAAGACCGCATCCAGGGGGTGCCCGTGATCCGGCTGCACCAGAGCCTGCGGGGGCAGGACCTGGCCGGCACCGACCTGCGGGGCATCGATTTCAACGGCGCCGACCTGCGCGGCACGAACCTGGAGGCCACCGATCTGAGCGAAGCGATCCTGGCCGGCGCCGACCTCAGCGGCGCGCGGCTGGAAGGGGCGCGGCTGGAGCGCACCCGCTTCTTCTATGGAACGCCGGAGAACGCCAGCCCGCGCCAGCCGGGGGTGCCCCCGGACTTCGCCACCGGCCGCGGCACCGGTGCCGTGGTGGAGAACGTGAACCTCACCGCCGTGCGGCTGCTGGATCCCGAGGCCCGCCACTACCTGGCGGCCTGGAGCGGCAAGCGCTCCCGCCAGACCCTCCCCGGGGGCTGCAAGGGGCTGCCGGATCGGCTGCACGGCCGCCTGGAGGGAGGGCTCTGATGGGCTGGTTCGCCCTGGCGCTGCTGCTGGCGGCCGGTTTCTGCGGCTGGAATGCCCGCCAGCAGGGGCGCCGCCTGCGCATCCTGCGCGCGGCCCGCAGCAGCAGCATCGCCGAACTCGAAGACCTGCGCGCCGCGGTGTCCGCCGACATCGGCGGCGGCGCCTTCCGCGAACTGGTGAAGCTGGAGGGAGACCTGGTCTGCGAGGAACCGCTGCAGGCCCCCTGGAGCGGCCTGGCCTGCGTGGCCTTCATCGACACGGTCACGCACCTGTACCAGGAGCGGGTGGAGGAGCAGAGCACCGATTCCCAGGGACGCACCACCACCACCAGCCGCTGGGAACAGCGGGAGCAGCAGGTGAGCCGGCTGGAGCGCCGCTGCCCCTTCCGGCTGCGCCAGGGCGAGCGGGAGCTGCCGATTGATCCGGAGCGCGCCGAGCTGGAGTTCGAGTCGGTGCACTCCAGCCTCGACAGCGACGCCGCCGCGCCGGGCGGGGCGTTGCAGCGCTCCCAGATCCGCAGCCTGGGGCTGCGGCGGGAGGAGGAGGTGTTCCGCAGCGGCGGCTCGATCTTCGTGGTGGCCGAAGCCAGTGATGCCGGCGGCGAACTCCGCCTGCGCCATCCCGAGGGCGAGGGTCTGTTCCTGGTGCGCCGCGAAGGGGAACAGCGGGTCCTGGCCCGCACCGTGCAGCAGCGGCGGGGCTGGTGGATCGGCACCGGGGTGCTGGTGGTGGTGGCCCTGGGCCTGTTGGTGGCCGCCCTCTAGCGAGATCGGCTTAGGAGGTGGTATAGTTTTGAACTGCGCGGGCCACCGAGGCGAGAGCCGGGGTTGGAGGCGCAGAAGGGTTCCGGGGGCCGAGAGGCCTGGGAATCCGAGTGTCCAGTGTCCTGGAAACAGGGGAATGGATGCGGACTTGCAACCGAAGGAGGCGAGAGTCGACGGT
>JBJTWS010000215.1:0-17747 GCA_046081905.1 Synechococcus sp.
AAACCAGCGGCATCGTGATCGACGCCAAGACCGGCACCTCCGGCGGGGGCCGCGCCGCCAAGGAGCATCTGCTGCTGGCGGAGGCCAGTGAGGCGGTGGCTCCCTACGGGGTGGTGGGCCACCGCCACACCAGTGAGATCGAGCAGCTGGCCAGTGAGGCCGCTGGCCATCCCATCCAGCTGCAGTTCACGCCCCACCTGATGCCGATGGTGCGGGGTCTGCTGGCCACGGTGTACGGGCGCCTGCGGGATCCCGGCCTCACCGCCAACGACTGCACGACCCTGCTGGCGGCCGCCTACCGCCATGCCGAGGCCGTGGAGGTGCTGCCGGTGGGCACCTACCCGTCCACCAAGTGGGTGCGGGGCACCAACCGCGCCCTGCTCTCGGTGCAGGTGGATCCCCGCAGCGGCCAGCTGATCGTGATGAGCGCGGTGGACAACCTGATCAAGGGCCAGGCCGGCCAGGGGGTGCAGTGCCTCAACCTGCTGGCGGGGCTGCCGGCCGGCACCGGGCTGCCGCTGCTGCCCTTCTACCCCTGAGCTTCCCCGGGCCGCCCGGCTTCCAGGAGATCGGCGGCGAGGTCCACCGCCAGGGGTAGGATGCTGTGCTCCTGCTCCAGGATCCGGGCCGCCAGCGTTGCATGGTCGTCGCCCTCGAGCACGGGCACGGCCGCCTGGGCCAGGATCCGCCCCGCATCCACCTCCTCACTCACCAGGTGGGCGGTGCAGCCCGCCAGTCGCACCCCCGCCGCCAGGGCCTGCCCCACCGCATCCACGCCGCGAAAGCTCGGCAGCAGGGAGGGATGGATGTTCACCAGCCGCTGCGGGAAGGCCTCGATCAGCACCGGCGTCACGATCCGCATCCAGCCCGCCATCACCACCAGCTCCACCTGCTCCGTCTGGAAGGCCTCGATCAGGGCCCGGTCGAGGGCTTCCCGGCTGGGCTGCTGCCGGTGGTCGAGGGTGCGGCAGGGGATGCCCAGCCGCTCGGCCCGCCGGGCGGCGCCGCAGCCGGGGTTGTTCACCACCAGCAGCGCCACCTCCCCGGCGGGTCTGCCCCGCCGGCAGGCCGCCACCAGGGCTTCGAAGTTGCTGCCGTTGCCGGAGGCCATCACCCCCAGCCGCAACGGCCGCCGCGCCGACTGCGGCGGCTGTGGCAACGGCCACTGGACGGAGGGCAGGGGATCGCTAGGGTTTGCGCAAGCGGGCATCGCGTCCATGTCCCATCTCTCCATCCTGCCCACGGTTCTCCGCGACGCCGACTGCCTCGCGGCAAGTCTGGTGTCCATGGGTCATCGTCCCATTCGCGGCGGTGTGCTGCGGGGCTTCGCCGCTGAACCGGAGCCGGTGGAGCTGCAGGTGGAGGTGGAGCCCGGCCTGAGCCTCGGCTGGGCCCGCCAGGGCGACGGCAGCCTCGCCCTGGTGGGGGATCTGCAGCGCATCAGCCGCTCCCGCTCCCTCCAGACCCTGCTCTCGGACCTCACCCGCCGCTACGCCAGCCGCCTGGCCCTGCAGCAGGCCGAGGCCGGTTTCGTGGGGGCCAGCATCACCGTGCATTCCTGACGCGCGGCTGCCGGTGCCCCTGCTGACCCTGGATTTCACGGAGGCGCCCCAGCACCGGCTCCAGGCCAGCCTGCGGCTGTGGCCCCGCACCGATCGCCTCGGGTTCCGCCTGCCCCGCTGGACGCCCGGCTCCTACCTGCTGCGTGAGTACGTCCGCCATCTGGAGTGCCTGGAGGTGCGGCAGGCCGGCCAGCGGCTCCACCCCCGGCGCCTGGGCCCCAGCCACTGGCAGCTGGAGGCGGTGCAGCCGGGCGAGGAGCTCGAGATCACCACCTGGCACCAGGCCACCGAACTTTCCGTGCGCACCTGCCACCTCAACGGGGAGCACGGCTTCCTGGCCCTGGCGGCGGTGCTGCTGCTGGTGGACGGGGAGCGCTGGGAACCCCACCGCCTGGCGGTGGAGTTGCCGCCGGGCTGGGAACCGTTCATTCCCCTGCCCCGGGAGGGGGAGCACTGGATCGCCGCCGATGCCGACCAGCTGATCGACACGCCGGTGGAGGTGGGTCCCCACCCCAGCATTGGCTTCTCGGTGGCGGGGGTACCGCACCGCTGGGTGGGCTGGGGCGGCGATCTGCCGGCCGCCGATGCTTCCTGGCTGGCGGACGTGGAGCGGGTCTGCGGCGCCTGCTGCGCCCTGATGGGGGAGGAGGCGCCCGCCGCTCCCGAGTACCTCTTCGTGCTGCACCTGCTGGAGAACGGCTACGGCGGCCTTGAGCACGACCGCAGCACCGTGCTCCAGTACGGCCGCCGCGCCCTGGCCAAGCCCGGGGGCCGGCGGCGCCTGCTGCAGCTGGTGGCGCACGAGTACCTGCACCAGTGGAATGTGCGCCGGCTGCGGCCGGCGGAGCTCTGCCCGATCGACTACGACCGCGAGACGGTGGTTCCCACCCTCTGGTTCGCCGAGGGGGTGACCAGCTACTACGACCAGCTGCTGCCCCTGCTGGCCGGCTGCAGCCAGGAGGACGACCTGCTGGAGGACCTCGGCGCCGACCTGAGCCGCTACCGCCTCAACCGGGGCCGGCGGATCCAGAGCCTGCGCCAGAGCAGTGAGGAGGCCTGGGTCAAGCTCTACCGCGCCGATGCCACCTCCCCCGAGAACCAGGTGAGCTACTACCTCAAGGGGGCGGTGGTGGCCCTGGTCCTCGACCTGCATCTGCGTCGGGGCGGCTCCTGCCTGGCGTTGGTGCTGCGGCGGCTCTGGCGGAGCTGGGGCCGGCACGGCCGGGGCTACCGCCATCACGACCTGCTGGCTCTTTTCGCCCAGGAGGACCCCGCCCTGGGCACCCTCCTGCCCCGCTGGCTGGAGGGCACCACCGAGGCTGAGGAGCCAGATCTGGATGCCTACCTCGCCGAGGTGGGTCTGGAGCTGCGGCCCGAGAGCGCCAAATCCCCCGACCTGGGCCTCACCCTGGCGGCCGAGCCCGCCTCCGGCCTGGTGGTGCGGGGGGTGGAGCGGGGCGGCCCCGCCTGCCGTGCCGGGGTGGATGTGGGCGATGAACTGCTGGCCCTGGCGGGGCGGCGCCTGCGCATGCCGGAGGATCTGGAGGCCCTCGCCCAGGACCCGTTCCTGCCCGCTGCGGCGGCTGGGGAGCCCCTGGAGCTCTGGACGAGCCGCGAGGGGCTCGTGCGCCGGCTCGCCGTGGAGCCCCGCCCGCCCGCGGTGGAGCGCTGGCAGCTGGTGCGGCAGGAGCAGGCCGGTGCGGAGGCCGTGGAGCGCCGCCGTGCCTGGCTGTCGCTGCTGCCATGAAGCTGCTGCCGACCCGTCTGCCGCACCGCCTGGTACCCCGACGGTGGCGCCGCCGCCGCCTGTTCCGCTCGCGCACCCCCCGGCGCCTGCGGCTTCCCTCCGCCCTGATGGTGCTGGGCGCCACCGGCGGCATGGCCGCCCTGGTGGGCGTGGGCTGGCTGGCCCGGCAACTGGTGGCCTCGGCTGCGGAGGGGGGACCCTCCCTGCTGCAGCTGCTGCAGGAGGTGCGCCAGCCGCCGATGGCCCCGGAGGCGGGCCGGCGCCATGCCCCACCGCCCCCCAGCCGGGTGACCTGGACCTCCCGCCTGCGCCCCACCTGCAGCCCTCCGCCGCCGGCCCTGCGCCAGCGGCTGGAGCGGCAGCTGGCGGCGCTGCCCCAGCAGGCGCGGCGCATCCGGATCGATCCGAGCAACTACGGCCAGCGCTTCACCAAGGATGCCTACGGCAATCCGGTGGATCCCCGTCCGCAGGTGGTGGTGCTGCACGAAACCGTGTACGGCATCAGCTCGGCCCTGAACACCTTTCTCACCCCCCACCCCCGCGATGAGGACCAGGTGAGCTACCACACCCTCATCGGCGAGGACGGCAGCGTGATCCACACCGTGGATCCCGCCGATCGAGCCTTCGGGGCGGGCAATTCCGCCTTCAACGGCCAGTGGGTGATCACCAACCCCAGCGTGGGCGGATCGGTGAACAACTTCGCCCTCCACCTGAGCCTCGAGACCCCGATCGACGGCGAGGACGACGGCCCCGCCCACAGCGGCTACAGCGCCGCCCAGTACGACGCCCTGGCCGTGGTGCTCACCGACTGGATGCGCCGCTTCTCCTTCCCCGCCGCCAACATCACCACCCACCGCCATGTGGACCAGGGCGGGGAGCGCTCCGATCCGCGCAGCTTCGACTGGGGTCAGCTGCAGGTGCGGCTGGCGGCCCTCGGCATGCTCTGCTCTGCTGGCGCGCCGCAGGCTCAGCCGGGGATCAGATCAGGGGGCTGAGCTGTTCGCGGCGGTTGCCGTAGAGGAGGGCGTGCAGGGCAGGGTCCTGCATGTAGCGGAGCACGCGGGAGGGGTAGTCGAGCTTGCCGTTGTGGAGATAGGCGAGGGTGGCGAGGGCCTTGGCCTCCCGGGGGGAGCGGCTGGCGACCGGCGGCAGGGGCTGGCGCAGCTGCAGTTCCCGCTGCAGCCGTGCGAACTTGCCCACCAGCAGGGCCACATTGCGCTCGGGATCGAGCAGCTGGTCGCGGGCGGCCTGCAGCTCCTCGGGGCTGGCCTCCGGCGAAAGCAGGCCCTGGTGCACCATCTCCCCCAGGCCCAGCTGGGCCGGCCCGAGCGTGCTGAACAGGCCGGAATGGGCGGCGATCGGGTGGTCCTCGCCCGGCTTGGCGTGCTGCATCTCATCGAAGAGCACCGCGGTGACCAGCATGGGATTCACCCGCTGGCGGCGGGATTCCCGCAGGATCACCGGCCGCAGCTCCTCCAGCCGGGTGAGGGTGTGGGCCCGCAGGGGTTCGAGCTGATCGAGGCCCTCGGTGAGGAGCTGGGCCAGGGCGGGCTGAGGACCATGCACGCCGAAACGCCGCTGCAGCTCCCGCAGTTCGTCGGCGGTGAAATCGATCGGGTTCGCCCTCTGGCCCTCCGTGATCGAGCTATTGGGATCGGTGCCGTCGGCGGTGATGCTGGTGGTGAGCGAGGGCTCGGTGAGCAGCACCCGCAGCGGCGGGGTGGAGCTGCCCAGCCCGCCCACGGTGGCGCTCAGCACGGCCGTGAGGGCGAGCAGCAGGCTGCGGCGCAGGTTTCGGCGCGGCTGCTCCCCGGGGGAGGGGGGAAGCAACGAAGCCCCCGATCCGCCAGCCGCGGGGTGGTGCGAAGAGCGCAGCACGGGAGGGAAGCGCAGCACGGCCAAGGGGCGGGGAGGCAGAAGAAAAACGTTTCTGGAGGAAATCTAAGCAAACCTGCCCGATCTGCTGCCAATTGGTGTGCGGTTGCGGTTCCTCCTGCAGCCCCGATACGTTCCTGGAGACACCCAGCCGGCGGTCCAGGCCCCATGTCCCAGCTTCCCGCGTTCAACGGTCACGACCCGGCGACCCAGTGGCGGCGCTTCTGCGAGCTGCTCTGGCACCACGAAGATCTGGGAATCTGGTTCGACGTGAGTCGCATGGCGCTCGACCAGCCCGATCTCGAGGCCCTGCGCCCCCGCTTCGCGGCGGCCTTCACCGCCATGGAGGCCCTCGAGGGTGGTGCCATCGCCAACGGGGATGAGCAGCGGATGGTGGGCCACTACTGGCTGCGGGCCCCGGCCCTCGCTCCGGATCCCGCCAGCGGCGCGCACATCGCCGCCGAGATCGACCGGATCGAGACCTTCGGCCGCGGCGTGCTGGAGGGAACGATCCAGGCTCCGGGGGGCGTTCCCTTCACCGATGTTCTCTGGATCGGCATCGGCGGCTCCGGCCTCGGCCCGCTGCTGACGATCCGTGCCCTCCAGGAGGACGCCGGCCTCCCCTTCCACTTCATCGACAACGTCGATCCCCAGGGGATCAGCCGCACCCTCGGCCTGCTGGAGGATCGCCTGCGCACCACCCTGGTGATCGTGGTGAGCAAGTCCGGCGGCACGCCGGAGCCGCGCCTGGGCATGGAGCAGGCCCGGGCCCGGATCGAGAGCCGCGGCGGCACCTGGAGCGGCCAGGCGGTGGCGGTGACCATGCTCGGCAGCCGACTCGATGAGCTCGCCGCCTCGGAGGGCTGGCTGCAGCGCTTCGACATGTTCGACTGGGTGGGCGGCCGCACCAGCATCACCAGTGCCGTGGGGCTCCTGCCCGGCGCCCTGGCCGGCGCCGACATCCGTGCCTTCCTCGACGGTGCCGCGTCCATGGACGCGGCCACGCGGGTGCCCCGGCTGGAGGAGAACCCGGCGGCCCTGATGGCGGCCGCCTGGTACCAGGCCGGTGGGGGGCGCGGTGCCCGCGACATGGTGGTGCTGCCCTACCGCGACCGGCTGGAGGTGTTCAGCCGCTACCTGCAGCAGCTGGTGATGGAGTCGCTCGGCAAGCGCCACGACCGCGATGGCCGCGAGGTGAACCAGGGCATTGCCGTCTACGGCAACAAGGGCTCCACCGATCAGCACGCCTATGTGCAGCAGCTCCGCGACGGCGTCGACAACTTCTTCGTGACCTTCATCGAGGCCCTCGATGATCCCGGCGACATCGGCAGCCTCCACGGCGAGCGGCCGGGGGACTTTCTCGATGGCTTCCTGCAGGGCACCCGCTCGGCCCTGATGGAGGGGGGCCGCCAGTCGATGGCGATCACCCTGCGCCGCTTCGGCGCCCGCAGCCTCGGGGCCCTGATCGCCCTGTTCGAGCGGGCCGTGGGCCTCTATGCCGAACTGGTGAACATCAACGCCTACGACCAGCCGGGCGTGGAGGCCGGCAAGAAGGCCGCCGCCGCGATCCTCTCGCTGCAGGAGCGGCTGGAGGCGGCCCTGGCCGATGGGTCACCCCGCAGCCTGGAGGAGCTGCAGGGCGAACTCCAGGCCGAGAGCCCGGAATCGATCTTCTGGATCCTGCGCCACCTCTGCGCCAATCCCCGCGGCTACCGGGCCGAGGGCGACTGGAGCGAGCCGGCCAGCCTGCGCTTCCGCCGGGAGGGCTGAGCCTCAGGGCACCAGGTTCACCAGCTTGCCGGGCACCACGATCACGCGGCTGGGGGCCTTGCCCTCCAGCCACTTGCTGGCGATGTCGCTCTCGAGGGCGAGCTTCTCCAGGGTGGCCTTGTCGGCATCGGCCGGCACCTCGAGATTGCCGCGCACCTTGCCCTTCACCTGGATCACCAGAGGGATCGTGCTGCGCACCAGGGCGGAGGGATCCAGCGGGGGCCAGCCCTGGCGGTGGATGCTCGCGCTGGCCAGGTCGTCGCCCTCGGCGGCGCCCCCGAGCCGCCGCCAGAGCTCCTCGGCCAGGTGGGGCGCGAAGGGAGCCAGCAGCAGCAGCAGGGTGCGCAGGGCCTCGCAGGCCACCGGTTCCCGGCAGGCCGCCAGGTGGGTGGCCATGGCGTTGCTGAGCTTCATCAGCTCCGACACGGCGGTGTTGAACTGCAGCTCGTCGCCGCTGAGGTCGTCGCTCACCGCCTGGATCGCCGTGTGCACGGCGCGCCGCAGCTCCCGCTCGTCGTCCGTCAGGTCCTGCGGCAGGGCGGCGGGAGTGCCGAGGCGCAGCCCCCGCTCCTCGGCGGCATCCGCCAGGCGCCAGATCCGCTGCAGGAAGCGGTACTGCCCCTCCACGTCGGCGTCATCCCATTCGAGATCCTTCTCCGGCGGCGCCTTGAAGAGGATGAACATGCGGGCGGTGTCGGCGCCGTAGCGATCGATCACCACCGCCGGATCGACGCCGTTGTACTTCGACTTCGACATCTTCTCGTAGAACACCTCCAGCACCTCGCCGCTCACCGGATCGCGCGGATCGGTGGGGTCGGCCACATCCGCGGGGGCCACGTACTTCCCGGTGTGGGGGTTGCGGTAGGTGATCCCCTGCACCATCCCCTGGGTGAGCAGACGGCGGAAGGGTTCATCGAAGCCGAGCAGGCCGCGGTCGCGCAGCACCTTGGTGAAGAAGCGCGAGTAGAGCAGGTGCAGGATCGCGTGCTCGATCCCGCCCACGTACTGGTCCACCGGCAGCCAGGAATCCACCGCCTCCCGGTCGAAGGGAAGCGCTTTGTTGTGGGGATCGCTATAACGCAGGAAATACCAGCTGGAGCACATGAAGGTGTCCATGGTGTCGCTCTCCCGCCTGGCGGGCTTGCCGCAGCAGGGGCAGGCCACGTGCACCCAGCTCTCCAGCTGCGCCAGCGGGGAGCCGCCCTTGCCGCTGAAGGATACAGCGCGGGGCAGCTCCACCGGCAGCTGCTCGGCCGGCACCGGCACCACGCCGCAGTCGTCGCAGTGGATCACCGGGATCGGGCAGCCCCAGTAGCGCTGGCGGGAGATCAGCCAGTCGCGCAGGCGGTAGGTGACCTTGCCGCGGCCCCAGCCCTGCTGCTCGGCTGCCTCGGTGATGGCCCGCTTCGCCTCCGCGCTCGGCAGACCATCGAAGCAGCCCGAATGGATCAGCACGCCGGGCTCGGTCCAGGCGCCCCCCTCGAAGGCGTGTTCGTCGCTGCCCTCGGGAATGATCACCTGCCGCACCGGCAGTTCGTACTGCCGCGCAAACACGAAATCGCGCTGGTCGTGGGCCGGCACCCCCATCACGGCACCGGTGCCGTAGTCGGCGAGCACGTAGTCGGCGATCCAGAGGGGGATCGCTTCGCCATTGGCGGGGTTGCGCACCATCGCGCCGATCGGCACCCCCCGCTTGGGCCTGTCCTCGGCGGTGCGTTCCTGTTCGCTCTGGCGGGCCACCAGATCGCAGAAGGCCGCCACCTCCAGCTGGTGCTCCGCCGTGGTGAGGCTCGCCACCAACGGATGCTCGGGAGCCAGCACCACGTAGGTGGCGCCATGGATTGTGTCCGGCCGGGTGGTGAACACCGTGATCCGCTGGCCGCTGGGCTCACCGCTGGGGTTGAGCACCTCGAAGTGGAGCTCGGCCCCCTGGCTGCGGCCGATCCAGTTGGCCTGCATCGTGCGCACCCGCTCCGGCCAGCCCTCGAGCTTCGGCAGGTCGTCGAGCAGCTGATCCGCGTAGGCGGTGATCTTCAGGAACCACTGGCGCAGCTTGCGCTTCTCCACCAGGGCACCGGAGCGCCAGGAGCGGCCCTCGCTGTCCACCTGTTCATTGGCGAGCACCGTCTGATCGATCGGATCCCAGTTCACGGTGGCGTCCTTCTGGTAGGCCAGGCCGGCCTCGAGGAACTGGAGGAAGAGCCACTGGGTCCAGCGGTAATAGGGGGTGTGGCAGGTGGCCACCTCCCGGTCCCAGTCGATCGAGAGGCCCAGCTCGCGCAGCTGCTCCCGCATCGAGGCGATGTTCTGGTCGGTCCAGGCGCCGGGGTCCACGCCCCGCTCGATGGCGGCGTTCTCCGCCGGAAGCCCGAAGGCGTCCCAGCCCATCGGATGGAGCACCCGGCGGCCGCGCATGCGGGCGGCGCGGGCGATCACATCGGTGATCACGTAGTTGCGCACGTGGCCCATGTGCAGGCTCCCCGACGGGTAGGGGAACATCGACAGGGCGTAGAAGCTCTGCTCCTCGCCCGCTGCATCCCCGGGCGGCGGGGTGTCGTGCAGGCCGTGCCGGTCCCACAGCTCCTGCCAGCGCTTCTCGATCGACTGGGGCTGGTAGCGCGGGGATTCGGTCACGGCGGGGGCTGGGGGCCGCAGGGCAGCCTGTGATCGTGCCACAGCCCACCGGGGGCCCGCCTGGGGCCCGTGCGCTTCAGCCGAGGGCCCGCAGCACGCAGACCATGCTGCGGTTCACGAGCACCAGGGGCCGCCCGTCCTCGTGCTGCACCCCCAGGTAGAACACGTCCTGCCAGAGCACCACCCCCTCCACCTCGGTGCCGCCCATCAGCAGCAGGCTCACCGGCGTTCGGTCGCGGATGAGCTGCTGGATGTGCCGGATCCCGGGCTGGCTGGTGTCGAGGGTGGTGGTGCGTTTTTCGAAGAACTTTTCCATGCTGGCGCGGGGGGAGCTCCGCGGGTCCGGTCGGCGGCCCGGGGCAGCGGGAGGGAGCTGGCGGCCTTCCTAGGATCGCCTCCAGCTCCTGTCGCGCCCCATCGTGCTCCAGTTCAGCAAGTACCAAGGCCTGGGCAACGATTTCCTGATGCTCGACGGGCGTGGCGCCGCCCCGGGCGACGACACCCTGGGCCTCACGCCGGAGCTGGTGCGGCGCCTCTGTGACCGGCGCTTCGGCGTGGGGGGCGATGGCGTGATCCTGGCCCTGCCGCCCCAGGCTGATGGGGAGCTGCGGATGCGGATCTTCAACGCCGATGGCACCGAGCCCGAGATGTGCGGCAACGGCATCCGCTGCCTGGCCCGCTTCCTGGCGGACAGCGACGGCGACGCCGCCGGTCGCCGCTGGGAGATCGAGACCCTGGCGGGGTGCATTGTGCCCGAACTCCAGGACGGCGGCACCATCCGGGTGGACATGGGGGCGCCGTTCCTGGAGCCCGCGGCGGTGCCCACCACCCTGCCCCTGGGGGAGGCGGGCATCCCGCAGGGCGAGCTGGAGGCGGGGGGCTATCAGTTCGCCGTGGGGGCCGCCGGCATGGGCAACCCCCATGTGGTGATCCCGGTGATGGAGGTGGGGGCGGTGGAGCTGGAGCGTTTCGGCGCCGAGCTGGAGGTGCATCCGGCCTTCCCGGCCCGCACCAACGTGCATTTCGTGGAGGTGCTCAGCCCCACCCACCTGGTGATGCGGGTGTGGGAGCGGGGGGCTGGTCCCACCCTGGCCTGCGGCACGGGCGCCTGCGCCACCCTGGTGGTGTGCCACAGCCTGGGGCTGTGCGAGCGGCGGGCCCGCCTCGACCTGCCGGGCGGGCCGCTGGAGATCGCGTGGGACGAGGCCAGCGGCCATCTGTTCATGACCGGTCCGGCGGAGGCCGTGTTCGACGGGGTGCTCAACCCGGCCCTGCTGGAGGATCCGACCCGGGGGCTGCCCGCCGCGCCCACCGCCGCACCCACCGCCGCGCCTGCACCCGCTTCCCCCGAGCCAGCGGCCCCTGCGGCGGCACCGGAGGCCCCAGCCGCCCCGAGCGCCGCCGCGGTGGAGCCCGAGATCAACTGCGCCGTGGTGTGCGTGAACGGCTGCGTCCGCCCGGAGAACTGCCCCAGCGCCGAGGCCCGTGCCCGGGTGGCGGCCCTGCTGGAGCGCAGCTCCCTCGATGATCTGGTGGCGATCGCCACCAACTCGCTGGAAGAGCGCACCCGCGCCCGTGCCGGCCAGGACGGGATTGGTGGCGGCTGAGGTCTACCTCGACGCCTGCGCCACCAGCCCCCCGGCCCCCCCGGTGCTGGCGGCGATGGCCGCCGCCCACGCCGAGGCCTGGGGCAATCCCTCCAGCCTGCACGGCTTCGGGATGGCGGCCGCGGAGCTGCTCGAGCGCAGCCGGATGCGGGTGGCGACCCATCTGGGTGTGGAGCCCGCCCAGCTGGTGTTTCTCTCCGGCGGGAGTGAGGCCAACCACGCCGCCCTCCTGGGGGTGGCTGCCCGCCTGCCGCCCGGACGCCTGCTGATCTCCGCGGTGGAGCACCCGGCCCTTGTCGCCGCCGCTGCCCAGCTGGAGGCCCGCGGCTGGCAGCTGCAGCGGTTGCCGGTGGATGGCTTCGGCGTGGTGGATCTGGAGGGGCTGGAGCGCTGGCTCGAGCCCCCCACCCGGCTGGTGTCGGTGCTGTGGGGCCAGAGCGAGGTGGGGGCGCTGCAGCCCATCGAGGCGATCGGCGAGCGCTGCCGCGCCGCCGGCGTGCTGTTCCACACCGATGCGGTGCAGGTGGTGGGCCACCGGCCCGTGGACCTGCGGCGTCTGCCGGTGGATCTGCTCAGCTGCACGGCCCACAAGCTGCAGGGCCCCCGGGGCATCGGCGCCCTGGCCCTGGCGGCTGGGGTGACGGTCGAACCGCTGATCGGCGGCGGCGGCCAGGAGGGGGGGCGGCGGGGTGGCACCGAGCCGGTGGCCCTGGCGGCGGGCTTCGCGGCTGCCCTGGATCTGGCCGAGGAGCGCCTGGCGGCCCACGGCGGCCGCGATCCGCTCGAACATCTCCGCGATCGGCTGTTGGCGCAACTGCGGGCCCTGCCGGGGGTGCGCCTGAGTGGGCCGGAGCCCGGCCAGGGCTGGGGCCGGCTGCCGCACCACATCAGCCTGCTGGTGGGGGATGCGGCCGGACGGCCCCTGTCCGGACGGTCGCTGGTGCGGGCCCTCTGGGAGCAGGGCTACGCCGTGAGCAGCGGCTCGGCCTGCAGCAACGCCCACGGCAGCGGCGGAGCCGGCGCCAGCCCGGTGTTGCAGGCGATGGGGCTGCCGGAGCCGGAGGCGGCCAGTGGTGTGCGGTTCAGCCTCGGTCCGTGGCTCGCGCCGGAGGATCTCGAGGGCGTGGCCCCCGCGCTGGAGCGGGCCCGGACCGCCGTGGCCCGGGCTCGGTAGGGTCGCGGCGATCCGCCCGCCGCCGATGCTCCCCGCCGATCTCCGTGCCGCCGAAGCCCAGGCCCTCGAGGCCCTGCAGGCGGCCCTGGCGGCCGAGGCCGCCGGCCGCTGGACCGTGGAATGGCGTTTCGAGGGCCTGCGCCTCCTGCCGGTGGCCCTGCGGCTGGCCCGGGCCCTGCGGGAGCGGGGGGTGGCCCTGCAGCTGCTGTTCGGCGATGCCGGTGCCACGGCCCTGGCCCGCCGCGATGCCCCGGATCTCTCCGATGCCATCGCCAGCTTCGGCGATTGCCTGCGTCGGTCCACCGCAGCGGCGGCGGAAGCGGATGGCACCCCCGCCGAGGCCACCCCTCCCGCGGTGCTGCTGCTGGTGGGTGCCACCCCGGCGGAATACGAGCTGGTGGAGCCCCTCTGCCGCGCCCACCGGGGCCCGGTGGTGCTGCTCAACGGCACCCTGGAGGATGCCGCCGTGGGCATCGGTGCCGTGGCCCGCGACCGGCGGCGCGGCTTCCTCTCCGGCTTGCAGAGCGCCTATGCCCTGCTGCCCCAGGCCGACAGCACCCTGCGCCGCGCCTATCCCGGCCCCTGGGAGCTCTACCGCCTCGACCCCGATGGCTACCGCCCCTGCGCCCGCTTCGAGCAGAAGCCCGACGCCGAAGAGCAGGCCCTGGCGCTGGCGGGTGAAGAGGGGCTGGGCCTGGGCGGCCAGATGAAGGTGCTGGATCAGTTCCTCGAGGGTCTGCGGCAGTGAGCCACGGCCGGAGTGCCCCTGGCGCGCCCGGGCACCCTCCGTAAACTGCCGCCATCGCCGGAGGCCCATGGCTGAATCCCCCGCATCCCGTCCCCGCCGCTGGAGCCTGGTGGATGCAGGGGCTGCCGCCGCCGTGCTTCTGGCCGCCGGTGGTGTGATCTGGAGCCCCAAGCTCAGCAGCGCCGTGGCCCAGGCCACTGGCGATCTCCAGCCGGTCACGGTCACGGTGGATGTGCGCGGCGTGCCGGTGGCCGAGCCCGGCCGGCTGATCGCCTCGGCGGAGAAGGAGGGCAAGGTGGCGATCGTGATCCGCAACCAACCCCATGGGCAGGTTGCCATCCGCCGGCTGATCCCGCTGCAGAGCCGCCTGGTGGCGGTGCAGCCCAACGGCACGGTGGTGACGGCCCTGGATCCCAACCAGGCCGTGTTCGGCCGGCTCGATGCCCGCTTCGTGCTGGAGGGCCAGGGCCGCAAGGGAGAGGGCGGCGTGGTGTTCGGCAACCAGAGCCTCAAGATCGGGGCGCCCGTGGAGCTGGAGGGCGGCCAGTACCGCGTAAGCGGTGTGGTGACCGACCTGCGCGTCGGGGAGGGCTGAGATGCGGATCCGATCCTCCTCTGCCCTGCTGGCCGCCTCCCTGCTGGGGGTGGCTCCCGGCGTGGCGATCGCCCAGCAGCGCCCGGCCGTGGTGGCCGCCGGCGCCCCGGTTGCCGCCACGCCGGCCCCGATGGCCACCCTGCCGGCCGTGCCGCCGGCCGTGGGTCTGCCGCGGCTTCAGACCAGCGTCAGCTGCCCCGCCCTGCAGCAACGGGTGCAGGCGGCCCTCGGCGGCGAGCAGAACGTCTGGAGCATCACGGTGGCTGATGCCAGTGGCCGTTTGCTGGCGGATGTGCACGGCACCCGGCCCCGCATCCCCGCCTCGAACGAGAAGCTGATCAGCACGGCCTTCGCCCTGGATCGGCTCGGCCCCGATTACCGCCTCAGCACCCGCCTCTGGCGCCTGCCGGATGGAACCCTGCGGCTCACCGGCGAAGGGGACCCCGACCTGGCGGTGCCCCAGCTGCAGCGCTTCGCCAAACTGGCCTTGGGTTCGGGCGGCAGCACGGGCGATGCCCCGGGCCTGTTGACCCTTCAGCTAGCCGAGGAGCCCGCCCAGGCCTGGTGGCCCCAGGGCTGGCATCCGGCCGATCGCGTGTACGCCTACGGCGCGCCGATCACCCGCCTGGCGGTGACCAGCAATGCCATCCACGATGCCGTGGCCAATCCGCCGGCCCGCCTGCAGGCGCTGCTGCAGAAGCTGATGACCCAGCAGGGCGGCAAGGGCCGCCTGGCCCTGGTGCCCGCCTCCACCCCCCTGCCGGAGGATGCGGTGCTGCTGCACGAGGAGAATTCGCTGCCGATGTACGGCCTGCTCAGCCTGGCCAACACCGAAAGCCACAACTTCACCGCCGAGGTGCTCCTGCGCTCCGCCAGCGGCACCTGGAACCTGGAGCAGGCGCGCCTGCAGGCCACCCTGTGGCTGCAGCAGCAGGGTCTGCCCACCGAGGGTGTGCAGGTGGTGGACGGCAGTGGCCTCGATCGCGCCAATCGCCTCACCAGCCGGCTGCTGGCGGCCCTGCTGCTCCGGATGGACCAGCATCCCTACGGCCGCCAGTACCAGGCCTCCATGGCCGTGGCGGGTCAGCGGGGCACCCTGCGGAACCTGTACATCGGTACGCCGCTGCAGGGCCGCTTCCGCGGCAAGACCGGCACCATCAGTGGGGTGCGCTCGATCAGCGGCTACCTCGATTCCGCCGATGGCACCCGCTACGTGAGCGCCATCGCCAACGGGGCGGCCGCTCCGAACCAGACCATCGGCCAGGTGCTGCGCCAGGCCCAGACGCCGGGCCTCTGCCCCGCCACCTGAGCCCGGAGGGCCCTCAGCCCCGGCCGCCGGCCACCTGGCGCAGCTTTCCGGCGGCACGCCGGGCCCGGCTCACCGAAGCCGGAGCCTGCTCCCCTTCCGTTGCCGGACGGGGGGCACTCCCGGTGTCCTCCGTCTGGAGGCGCACCAGCTCGCGGCGACCGGCCAGCACCACCTGGCTCATCTCCTTGAGGCGACCCTCCAGTTCCCCCAGCACCTGCTCGGCGTACCGGTTGGCGCCCTCCTGCACGTTGGTGGCCTCCTGGCGGGTGCGGGCGATCAGCTGATCGCACTGCTGCTGCGTCTGCTGGCGGAACTGAAGGGCGTCGTTCTGAAGCCGCTCGGCTTCGGCCTGGCTCTCCCGCTGCACCCGCAGGCCCTCCTGGCGGATGCCCTCCAGCTCCTGCAGGCTCTGCTGCCGCGCCCGCTCATGCTGCTCGAGCAGCTGGCGGTTGCGTTCGGCCGCCTCCTGCTCCAGCTGCTGGCGCCGCCCCTGGGCCTCCTGTTCCAGCTGCTGGCGCCGGGCGGCGAACTGCTGCTCCATCTGGGCCAGGCGGCTCTGGTGCTCCTGCTCGGCCTGGGCGGCCTGCTGGCGGGTCTGCAGCAGCAGGGCCTCGCAGCGCTGCCGCGTCTGGTCGCGCAGCTCGGCGCCCTGCCGCTCCGCCTCCTGCAGCACCGAGGCACTGGCGATCAGCTGTTCCCGCTCCCGGCGGGCCTGGGCCACGATCTCCTCGGCCTGCTGCTTGGCCTTGGCGATGAAGTCCTCCCGCTGGCGGAGGAGAGCATCGGCCTGCTCGATCTGGCCGGGCAGGGCCTCCCGCAGCGCGTCCATCAGCTCGATGGCGTCCTGTTCATTCACCAGGCGGCCACCGCTGAAGGGGATGCGGCTGCCATCGAGGACGAGCTCCTCGAGCTGGTCCAGCTGATCGAGCACGGTGATGCGCAACTCGGACATCTTAGGACGGTGAGGATGGTTGATTAAAGAGCCTGGCCAGGTCATCCGCCACCACGGCGGGCACCATGTGACGCACATCGCCGCCGAAGCGGGCCACCTCCTTCACCACCGAACTGCTCAGAAAGCTGTGGTGCACGGCCGTGGCGAGGAAGAAGGTCTCCACCGCCGGTGCCAGGCTCTTGTTGGTGTGGGCGATCTGCAGCTCGAACTCGAAGTCGCTCAGGGCCCGCAGGCCCCGCAGGATCACGCCGGCGCCGCACTGGCGGGCGTACTCCACCGTGAGGCCATCGAAGCTGCCCACCTCCACGCCGGCCAGCGCGGCCGTGGCGCTGCGGATCTGGGCCAGGCGCTGCTCCAGGCTGAAGGCGGCGCGCTTGTTGGGGTTCTGCAGCACGGCCACCACCACTCCGTCGAAGAGACGGCTGGCCCGCTCGATCAGATCGAGGTGGCCGAGGGTGAGGGGATCGAAGCTGCCGGGGTAGAGGGCGCGCATCAACGGGGGCGGCGGGCCCCACGGTAGGGGCGGCGCCGGCTTTCTAGAGTCGGCCCAGCCAGGGCGCCTGCGCCCCTCCCGCCATGTCCGATCTGCCGAGCCTCAACGCCGAAGCCAAGAAGGTGCTGCTGCGCAAGATCCCCCACGGGGTGTTCATCTGCGGCGTGGCCGAGGGGGACGAGGTGAACGGCTTCACCGCCAGCTGGGTCACGCAGGGCTCCTTTGACCCGCCGCTGGTGGTGATGGCGGTGCGGGCCGATTCCACCAGCAACGGCATCATCCAGCGCACCGGCCGCTTCTCGCTGAACGTGCTCGCCTCCGACCAGAAGGACCTGGCGGCCGTGTTCTTCAAGCCCCAGAAGGCCATGGGCGGCCGTTTCGACGCAGCCCCCTTCACCCTGGGCCCCCTGGGCCTGCCGATCCTGAACGACGGCCTCGGCGGGGTGGAATGCGAACTGGTGGGGCAGGTGGCCCACGGCGACCACACCGTGTTCGTGGGGGAGGTGAAGAGCGCCGTGCTGCACCGCGATGCCAGCGCCCTCGAGCTGAGCAGCACCGGCTGGCAGTACGGCGGCTGATGACGAGCTGATCCCCACCGGAGCGCTGCCTCTCCCTTGCCTGCCCCCTCCACCGTCCAGCCCCTGCTGCTGCAGCCCGAGCGCCTGCGGACCCGGCTGCGGGAGGTTCCTTCCGAGCCGGGCTGCTACCTGATGCGAAATGCGGACGACCGCATCCTCTACATCGGCAAGGCGAAGGTGCTGCGCAACCGCGTGCGCAGTTACTTCCAGAGCGGCGGCGGCCACGGCCACTCGCCCCGGATCGCGCTGATGGTGCGGCAGGTGTGCGAGATCGAGTTCATCGTCACCGACAGCGAAGCCGAGGCGCTGGCGCTGGAATCGAACCTGATCAAGAACCACCAGCCGCACTTCAATGTGCTGCTGAAGGACGACAAGAAATACCCTTACCTCTGCATCACCTGGAGCGAGCCCTACCCGCGCCTCTTCATCACAAGGCGTCGCCGCTTCCGCTCCCCCCTCGATCGCTTCTACGGCCCCTACGTGGATGTGGGCCTGCTGCGCCGCACCCTGGGCCTGGTGAAGCGGGTGTTTCCGCTGCGGCAGCGACCCCAGCCGCTGCACAAGGAGCGCACCTGCCTCAACTACGACATCGGCCGCTGCCCGGGCGTCTGCCAGGAAAAGATCAGCTCCGAGGACTACCACCGCACCCTGCGCCAGGTGGCGATGGTGTTCCAGGGCCGTAATGAGGAGCTGGTGGAGCTGC
>JBJTWS010000216.1:0-9150 GCA_046081905.1 Synechococcus sp.
GAAGTGGAAGGAGGTATCGGAGCTGCAGTGCCAGCTGAGCGAAAAGGAGGCTGCTCTGGCTGACGCTCGGGAAGAGGCGGAACTCACTCTGCTGCAGCTGCATCAGGTGCAGGAAGAACTCGAGCACTACTTCCTGTTCTCCCGCGGCCAGCAGGCACTGCTCCAGCGCCACGAGGAACTGGAGCAGCGGAGCGAGCGCCTGCTGGTGAGCCTCAGGAGGGGGTGAATGCTGCGGGATCTCCCTGGAGTTCCCTCTCCAGCACCTCCAGCAGGCAGGCATGGGCCTCCAGGCGCAGCGTGGGTTCCCGCAGCTCCTGTAGCAGCAGGGGCGTAAGTCCTGCCTCGTCTGGTTGCAGCTCGGCCAGCACGTCCACCAGCAGCGCGCGGATCTTCGGGCGATCAGGTTGCTCGAGCAACCGCTCCAGGATCAGCTCCTTGGCACTGGCGGCCTCGCCGTTCTGCAGCCGGATCTGCACTTCTCGCTCCAACCGCCGCTTCTCCGCCTCCTCTCCATAGAGGCTCAGCATGTCCTGGGCCATGGCCGCCAGCCCTGGATCCTCGGATTGGCTGAGTTCGCTCCAGATCGCAGCCGCTTCTTCGATCCGATCCAGATGCACCAGGGCCCGGGCCTGGTTGTCCCGTAGCCAGGGGGAACTCCAGCCCAGCTGCAGGCAGCGTTCCACCAGAGCCAGGGAGAGGTCGGCCTGGCCCCCTTCGCGGCTGGCGATCACCTCCCGCAGCCAGTACTCCGGCGGGGCCGAGGTTTCCGCCTCGCTGGGCTGCAGGTGCAGAGGCAGCCAGCTCCGCCTGCCGCATTCCTCCCGCAGCGGCTCCAGCAGGGAATTCCGCAGCAGGGTCACCATGTCCGCGGCCATCGCGGCACAGGCTTTATCGGCTGCGGTGTTCAGTGCATGCCAGATCGCGAAGGCCTCCTGCCTCCGGTCCAGGGCCACCAGAGCCCGGGCCCGGTTGTCGCTCAGCCAGGGGCTGGCAAAGCCCAGCTCCTGGGCCGCCGTGATCAACTCCAGGCTGAGCCGCGGATTGCCTTCCTCCCGCAGCAGGATCGCTTCCTCCAGGCAGGCACGCTCCAGCTCTTCGGGGCTCTGGCCTGCATCCCGCAGCCGCTGGGCTCCATGGCCCGAGGTTTCCAGCAGCTCGATCAGGGCTGCCCCTGCCGGCAGATCTTGGGGCAACTCCTCTGGCAGCTCTTCAGGCACAGGGTCCTCAGCGGTGGCGAAGCTCGCCATCCCTTCGGCCACCGCCGCCACGGAGGGATCAGGGTGGGCTGCCAACGCCTGCCAGATGCCGCGGGCGGATTCTTCCTCGCCCACCAGCAGCAGGGCGCGGGCGCGATTGTCATCGAACCAGGGGCTCTGCAGGCCCAGCCCCTGCGCCACCGCGATCAGGCCGAGGCTGAGTTGCGCTTCTCCCTGCTCCCGCAACTCGATCACTTCCTCCAGGCAGAGCTGTTCCAGTTCATCTGGGCTGTCCACCCCCGTGCGGAGCCTTTGGGGGGTCCACTGGCGCTCCAGCAACCACAGCATCAGCTGCCGGCCCAGGGCCGAGGGTGTGATGTCGGGGCCAGCAATCTGAGCCGAATTCCTGTCCATCGCGCTCGGGAACAACTCTCCACATTGGGCGACACTAGGCCCGTCTCCCCGGCGCGTTGCATGGATCTGGCCAGCCTTCGTGCCCGGCTCACCCCGCTCGAACAGGCAGGAGCCAACGATCGGCTGATCCAGGAGGGCAGGCCCCTGCTGGCGCGGGTGCAGGCCGGATCCATGGAAGAGGCCTACCTCACCTATCTGCTCGGCAAGGCTTTCACCGTGGAAGCCTCCTGGCGAGAGGCGGTTCCCCTGCTGCGCCGCGCCGTGCGGCTCCGTCCAGACCTTTCCCATGGCCATTACCTGCTGGGTCGTTGCCACGCCCAGGCGAAGCTCTGGCCGGCGGCTCTGGAAGCCTTTCGCCGCTGCTGCGGGCTGCAGCCCGGCTTTGCCGAGGGCTGGTGGGAACAGGGCCGGGCGGCCACTGAACTGGGCGATCTCCGCCTCGCCCTTGCCTGTTTTCAGCAGGCCGAACGGCTCGATCCCTCCTCCGCATGGGCCCGCAGCCAGCGGCAGCGTCTGGAGGTGAAGCTGGCCCTCGAGGCCGGAGCCACCGCCGAGGCAGCCACCCGTCT
Source organism: Synechococcus sp. (assembly GCA_046081905.1). Lineage (GTDB taxonomy): Bacteria > Cyanobacteriota > Cyanobacteriia > PCC-6307 > Cyanobiaceae > CBW1002. Next base: position 2,180 of record JBJTWS010000216.1, read on the forward strand.
GCGTGAGGCCCTGCGGAGTGACCCCCCCCAGGCGTCAGTGCTGCAGGAGTGGATCACCCTCAGCTACGACTGGGCCCTGGTGGGCGACTTCAGCGGCGCCTGGACCCTGGCTCTGGCCCTCGCCCAGGACAGTGCCACCGTGGCGGCCTGCTCCCAGGCCATCCCGCGCCGACCGGCACTTCTGCTCCAGCTTCAGCTCGGCCTGCTGGATCCTTCCCTCTTGCCGCAGGCCGTGGCTGCCGTTCCGGCACTGCAGGAACTGCTCTGGTTGCCACTCACGGCGGTGGAACGGGGGCTGGGGCAGGCAGGACTTCAGGATGCCATGAGCCTGCTGCTGGGTCGCCTGCAGGAACGTTCTCCGCTGCCGGAGGTTCAGCAGCGGGTCCTGCGGACCCTGCTCCAGGCTGCTTCCCCGCTGCTCCCCTCGGAATGGCGCCATGGGGTGCCGTGGAACGCTCTGCTGGCCCTGGTGCCCCAGGCCCTCGGGAAAACATCCGGCATCGATGCGCTCGCTCGCCCCCTGGAGGCCCTGGAGGCAGCCCCACCTGGAGCCGTGGACGCCGCGTTCGTGCGTGCTCTGGCCCAACTCGCGCTGGCAGAGCAGGATGGCGAACTCTTCCTGGGTGGCCTGCCGAAAGCTCTGGACGAAGCCGGCAGCCTCCTGCAGCAACGCCCTGCCGATCCCCGGCCAAAGCGCTGGCTGGATCAGATCCTCTGGCGCCTGAACCACCTGGCGATGCATCCGGCCACCCGCTTGGTGGTGCAGCCGGGTCGACTGCCCCAGGCCCTGGCACTGCGGGAGCGGGGGCTGGAGGTGCTCACGGCCAGCACGGCCGCCTTCGCGGAGCTGGATGGCCAGGCCCCGCAACCGCTGGGCAGGGATCCTCGCCGCCACTGGCTGCTGGTGGCTACAGACGATCTGCCCCAGTGTTTCCTCTACCGGGTGGAGCAGAAGCGCCAGCAGCTGGAAGGGCTGGGTTGCCAGGTGGAACTGCTCCTGCGCGATGACCTCAATGGATGGGGCTGGTGTGAACGCCTGCTCTGGGCCGATGCGGTGGTGGTGTGTCGCCTGCCGGCCACCTATCCGGTGCTGCGGTTTCTCGCCTTGGCCCGCCGCTGGGGTCGCCCCGTGTACTACGACATCGACGATCTGATCTTCGATCCGCAGCATTGCCCGCCTCCCCTGGCCAGCTATGGAGGCACGATCGATCCGGTGCTGCACCGCAGCTTCAGCCTGGATGTTCCCCTCTTCCGCCGGGTGATGGAACAGGCGGATGCCCTGATCCTGTCCACCCGCACCCTGGCGGAGCGTTGGCTCGAGCTCACGGCGGATTCTCCGCCGGTGATGGTGTTGCCGAATCTGGCCCCTCCGGAGCTACTGCGCGCTGCCCGCCCTCCCGCTCTGCGCGCCGACACCTCCGTTCGGCTGGTGTTTGCCAGTGGAACCAAGGCCCACAAGCAGGCCTGGCAGGAGGAACTGGCTCCGGCCTTGGCGCGGGTGCTTGCCGCCAATCCCATGGTGCGGCTCGATCTCCTGGGGCATGTGGACCTGCCGGATGTGCTGTTGATCCACTCCGATCGGATCCGCTCTCTCCCCTACACCCAGTACGAGCGCTACCTCCAGCAACTCGGCCAGGCCGACATCGGGCTTGTGGTGTTGGAGCCCGGCGTGTTCACCGACGGCAAGAGCGCCATCCGTTGGATGGAGTTCAGCCTCCTAGGCGTGGCTTCGATCCTGAGTCCCACGGCCACCTACCGGGAATTGCTGAACGACCGGGAACATGCCCTCTTCGCCCGTGGCGTGGATCAGTGGGTGGCGGCCATTCAGGCGTTGATCGATCACCCGGAGCAGCGCCATGCCCTTGCCGAACGGGCTCACCAGCATGCCCACTCCAGCTTTGGCCTGCATCAGGCTGCCCCCTTCTGGCAGCCTCTGCTCGAAGCTTCCGAGCGGCCGGCCACCCGTCGCCGCCGCTTGCTGGTAATCAATGTGTTCTTTGCCCCCCAATCGGTGGGCGGGGCAACCCGTGTGGCGCAGGATCAGGTTCAGGCGGTGCTGCAGCAGGCCGGCGACCGCTACGACGTGACAGTCCTCTGCGTGGATAAGGACCCCTGGCAGGACTCGGGCACTGGTGCTTCATCGGGCCTTGGCTCCTTGCCCTTGGATGTGTGCTCCTGGCATGGAGCCCGTATCGTGCGCCTGGCCTTGCCCCCGAAACCCTGGAGCTGGCACCACGATGGTGAGGTGGAGCGTTTCTGCCGCTGGTGGTTCGCCCGGGAGGGATTCGACCTGATCCACGCCCACTGCCTGCAGGTGCTCACCGCAGCCCCGCTTCGGGTGGCGGCAGATCTCGGCATTCCCTACCTCGTGACACTGCACGACGCCTGGTGGCTCAGTCCTCTCCAGTTCCTCACCACCTCTGAAGGCAAGCCGGTGGATCTGGAGGATCCCCTTGGCCACGAGCCTGCCTCGATGCGGAAAGACCCGGTGGCACTGGAAAAGGCGATCGAGCGCCGGAACGATCTGGCTGAAGTTCTCGCTGGCGCCACTGCGCGGCTCGCCGTGTCGGAGTCGTTTGCGGCCCTGTATCAGGAGGCCGGGATTCCCGGCGTGGAGGTTCTGGAAAACGACTGGACACCCATGACGGGGCTTACGCGTTCTCCGAGACGCTCCACAGGGCCACTGCGCCTCTGCCACGTGGGGGGGATGGCGGTGCACAAGGGCTATGCCGTGCTGCGAGCGGCCCTGTTGCAGTTGAAGCAGCCTGGTCTTGAACTCACGGTTGTAGATCACAGCCTGGAGGAGGGCGAAGTGGGCTATGCCACCCACTGGGCTGCTACGCCCGTGAAGTTCGTGCCACCGGTTCCGATGGCCGCCATGGCATCCTTCTATGCCCAGCAGGATGTGCTGGTGGCCCCCTCAATCTGGCCGGAAAGCTATGGCCTCGTGACCCGCGAGGCCCTCAGCGCTGGCCTCTGGGTGGTGGCCAGCAGTATCGGGGCGTTGGCGGATCCGATTGAAGAAGGGATGAATGGCAACCGGGTGCCTCCCGGTGACCCCGGCGCCCTGGCAGCCGTTCTGGCGAATCTCCAGAAGCAAGCACTGCACCCTCTGGAATCCAGAACCTTCTTCTCCAGGGAGCAGGGAGCGGTGGAACAGCTGTTGCGAATCTATGAGAAATCCAGTTGATGTTAGAAGCTTGGGGATTCACAAATTTTTGGGCTCACACGACTAGCTGTGGTGTGTATCGCACCTGGAATTCTCTGCTTAGCTTGCTGGACTTGAAATCTTCGCGGCTTTGCAGTGGCGGAATGGTCGCCTTGGATTAGGATGCATCCGAAGGCAAGTCCAAAGATCCTCAATGAAATCGCCGCAATCTCTCGAGGAAATGATTCATGGTGGTTTTCTTTGGATGGCCGCTGCCGAGGTTGATCGGAGGATTCGGGATGATCCAAGCCTGTATGATCTGCTCCTGGGATCTATTTACTTCAGGCAGATTGGCGACCAGTCGTCGGCTTTGTCCTTGTTGGGTCGCGTGTCAGTTAAGGGCTGTTTCGATGTGGCCTATAATCAGATTCAGTCCTATTGCCTGGTTGGCGACTTCTCCTCCGCGTTGAAGGTTGTGCAGGATATTATTGCTGCTTCAATCTCTCCTCAGAAGGAGGGGGCTGAGGTCTGTTCGCCCGAGCAGGCTGAGTATCTCCACGATGTTGAATCTGTCTTGGGGGCTCTTGCCCCACTCTCGAGGAGCGCCGCATCGTCTATTCCGTTAGGTATGAGATTGGGTGCCTACGTGAATCTGGATGGAAACGTCTCCATGGGATGTCCCTGTCTGTTCGATGATCGAACCCGATCTATTCGCACTTCGCGGGCCTGGTTTGATCCAGTCGCGAGGTGCTGGGTTGACATCAAAAGTGGCCTTGCAATTCGAGAGCTGTTCCAGCCAAGACATGACTTCAGAGGTTTTATCGGTGATTTGGCCCCTGTTCGGCTTTCTGGGCAGCTGCTCTCTGCTGGCGATCTTGCTGGCGCTGAAGTGGTAAATGGAGTTGCTGTTTATGTTGAGGTGAATCCACACTTTGGTCATTTCGTCACGCAATCTGCATCCTATGCCAACGCAATTCCCTATGCCGAATCCTTGGTCGGTGGAAAGGCAGGCACGGTGACCGTGCTATGCGGGGGTGCAATGCCGGAGTGGGGCCAAATTTTGCTGCAACAAGGCTGTTCTGCTCAGTTGGAGTTTCGGGAAATCGACAAAACCAAGCCACTGATAGCAGAGCAGCTTGTGGTTCATCCTCAGACTTGGGTTGAATGGCATTATTGCCATCGAGATCATGCTCGAATATTTGGACGCATTGCCAAGAACATGCTACGAGGTCAAAAGAACCCCGGCGGCTCAGAAGATAGTCGCAAAGCGCTTGTGTATTTTAGTAGGAGTCGATTGTGCGATGGTTTGAGGTCTTCAGTAAACGAAGAAGACCTTGAACTCAGGCTTGAAGCAATGGGTTTTGAGACCTTGCATCCACAGCTACTCAGTTTGCGTGAGATTTGTTCCGTGGTCAATTCTGCGCGCTTGATTGCCGGTTCATGCGGAAGTGCGATGCATAATGTTCTTTTTTCTGCTGAGGGGCCTCCACCTGCAACACTGAACTTCGCCCACTTTTTGCCGGCGGCAAATTTCACGATGATTGAGTCATGTTGTGACATCTCAACGAACTACTATACGTTGTCGGCTCGCGAGGTGTCTGATGGTGGTCGAAACCTGCTCGCTTTCGATGTCGATCAATGTGTTGCCAGTGCGGCGAAAGCGTTGGATTTGTTAGGCTGACTCTGTACGCAGAACATTCTTCTGTATTCTGGTGTATGACAGAGTTCTCGGTGGGCTTCTTCGTTTCTTGACCTTTTCTTCGAGATTGACTTTCGGCATGCGACTTGGGGCATGGCCGTGCTCGCATCGCAATTGGGTTGACTGTGGGATTCGGGTTTTCTGGTAACATCTTGTGGCACGGTCCTCGATTAATTCCTCATGGATGACGGTTTCCTCCATAAGTACTTCCTCTCTAATGCGGGAAAGTGCTTGCACAAATGGATGCACTATATCGATATTTATGAGAGACATCTCTCCCGATTCAGAAACGCTTCTCCCGTCATGGTTGAGATTGGGGTTTTCAAGGGCGGTTCGCTTGATATGTGGAGTAGCTATTTTGGTGAAGGAGCGAAAATTATTGGGATCGACATTAATCCTGACTGCGCTCAGTTTGCCCGCGAAAATATTGATGTCTTCATCGGGAGCCAGGACGATCCGGCCCTGATAGGAAGGGTGCTGGCGAAGCACCCCTCAATCGACATTGTTCTGGATGACGGAAGCCATGTCATGAACCACATGATATCAACCTTTAATATGTTGTATCCCAGGGTCTCGGAGAATGGTGTTTACATGGTTGAAGACGTCCACACGAGTTATCTTCCTGACTATGGCGGGGGACTCAAGAGGTCCGGTAGTTTTATGGAATTTGTAAAGGATAAGCTTGACGAAATTAATGCAAATTGGTGTGGCGACCAGCTCCCGATTAGTGATTTTACTCGATCAACGGATTCGATTTCCGTCTACGATAGCATTGTTGTTTTTGAAAAACGCCGTCAAGGGAGGCGTCAAGCGCCAATGACGGAAGCGATGTGAGCGATGCGGCATATCTTGCGAATCTTTGTTTAATAGTTGCTATTCGTCGGAGCATTTGTTTGTGCGGAGTTGATTCGCTAGGGTCATGTTTAGGTCGGGCGCAGGTCCGATTTGGGTCAAGCCGGCCAGCAGTGCATCCGGTCGAACCTCGTCCATGCAGCGGTGCTCCTCCAGTTCGCAATTGGAGGGCTGATAATGCTGTTCCATGCATAGCGAGCAACTTGCAGAACTCCGGCTCACCCATACATTGGGGCTGCGGGGTGCCCACAGATCCCGCGGGCTGGCTCCGATGCCTACAGAGTCGGTGCCGAAGATTGCCAATGTGGGGCATCCGGACGCGGCGGCCAAGTGCAGGGGGCCGGAGTCCACGGCGATGCACAGCTTGCTGCGTTCCAGGCCCCCCACCAGTTCCGGCAGGGTGAGCTTCCCGCGCAGATCGCGCAGCGGCCTGTTGTGCAGCAACTGCTGCTCCAGAAGATCACCGCTGCGTTCGGTCACCGCTGGGGGCGGGCCACCCAGCAGGCCCACCATCTCTGGAGCAAGGCCCCAGTCGCGTTGCAGGGCGTCCAGCAGATCCAGCCAGTGGTGGAGGGGCCACAGCTTGGCGGGCCGCTCACCATTCACGGCGATGAGTACCGGCGGTAGGTTGGTGGGTGGTTCGGTCTGCGGCAGCTCCACTCGCTCGAAGTCCGTGGCTACCCAAGCCACACGGCAGTGAAGCTCGCGGATGCTGTTGCTACCAATCCATCCGTGGTAGCGATCCACGAGATCGGCCCGCGCCCAGTGGGGATCCATGGCGAGCTGCTGCAGGGGATGGTCGCCTACTGGGATCGGTGCAGCTCCCACCACATACCGGGGTGCCAGCGCCGCGAGCCAGGCCAGGGTGTGGTGGCTGTGGCCATCGGCATTGATCACCAGGTCTGCGCCTCGCAAGCTGGTGAGCGCCGGTGCAGCTTCTTCTCCTTGCTCCGCCAGGGGCAGGCTGCGGGTGATCCAGGGATTTCCCTGCTCCAGCTCCGCCATGCGCCGGCTTCCCACGTAGGTGAGATCGGCTTGGGGATACTTCTCCCGAAGACCCCGCAGCAGCGGTTGCAGCACCACGTAGTTGCCGAGCTTGGCTGCTCCCAGCACCACGATCGTGGGAGCGTCCCCTAGGAGTGTGTCGCCCATACCGCCCGGCCAGGCGAGCGCAGCGAACACTGCGTCCGCAGACCGGATCTGTCCGGTACCGCATGCTTCTCGTCCTGTTGACCATTGCGATGGTGCTGATTCGTCTCTGACCGACTTGGC
>JBJTWS010000217.1:0-3275 GCA_046081905.1 Synechococcus sp.
GTGCTCTGGATCGACGAAATCGACAAGGGTTTCGGGCTGGGGGGCGGCGACGGCCGCAGCGACGGCGGCACCAGCCAGCGGGTGCTGGCAAGCCTGCTCACCTGGATGGCCGAAAAGACCAGTGCCGTGTTCGTGGTGGCCACCGCCAACGCGGTGGAGCGGCTGCCGGGCGAACTGCTGCGCAAGGGGCGCTTCGATGAGATCTTCCTGCTGGATCTGCCCAGCCGGGAGGAACGGCGCGCCATCCTCGATCTGCAGCTGCGCCGCCGGCGGCCCCAGCATTCCCTGCCCCTCGATGTGCTGGTGGACCGTACCGAGGGCTTCTCCGGGGCCGAGCTAGAGCAGACCGTGATCGAGGCGATGCACCTGGCCTTCGGGGAGCAGCGGGAATTCGGTGAAGCCGACCTGATCGCTGCCGCCTCGCAGGTGGTGCCCCTCAGCCGCACGGCGCGGGAACAGCTGGAGCGGCTGAAGCAATGGGCCAGTGCGGGCCGGGCGCGCCCCGCTTCCCTTTCCACCGGCGGCGGCACCTGGACGGGGCTGGAGGCCTGAGAACCAGTCCGCAGCTTGCGGAATGCAACGGCGCCGATTGCGGGGCGTAACGAACTCCGACGCCGCGTAACAAGCCCGGCACCGCTTCCGGTGCGGCCCGGACACGCCCCCTACGGTCTGAGCCAGCCGCCGGTTCCACCGTGCTCCCCAACCCCACCCCCCGCTCCCGCAACGACGTGGCCGCCCAGCTCGCGGTGGCCTGCCTGGGGGCCGGCGTGGTGACCAGCGTGGCGGTGGCCCAGGGCCAGAACCCCCTCACGGCCCTGGGCATCACCCTGTTCTCCGCCGTGGCGGCGGTGATGCTGGGTCAGGTTCTCTGAAGACCGGCGCCCGGCAAGCCCCCCAGGCGCAGCCTCAGGGGAAAGACGGCGGCGGCGACGGCAGCCGGAACACCCGCTCCAGGCTGGCGAATTGCCCCTTGAGGCGGGCAGCGTTCCCGCTGCCGGGGGCCCAGGCGCGGCTTTCGCGGGCCAGGGCCTCCCGCAACTGCCAGGCATGGCGGAAGCTGCGACCCTCCAGGCGGCGGAGGGCCTCCAGCTGGGGGGTGCTGAACCGCTGCCGATCCAGCCCGCGCAGCGGGCGTGCCTCCACCCGCAGCGGCAGGATCGCGGCGGCCTCCAGCACGGCGGCCTCCTCGGCCGTCGGCAGCTGCACCTGCTGCCGCAGCTTCCGGCGGAAGGCCACCGCCGAGGGAAGAGGCAGCGCCTGGGGCCGCAGGGCATCGGTGGGAACGCCGCGCGCCTGCAGGTGCTCAAGAACCGGCGGGCTGAGCTGGAAGCTCACGGGGCGGAACACCTGCTGGTTGAACACGTTCTGCACCACGAACAGGAGCAGAAAGCCGATCAGGGCCGCGCACACCGGCGTGGTGACCCAGCCGGAGGCGATTCGCGCCAGCACGCTCCAGCGGATCTGCCGCGCCCCGCGTCCGCCCTGCAGCAGGCCGATGCCGATCACCGCCCCCACCACGGCCTGGGAACTGGAGACCGGGATCAGCGGAATCGGCGGCAGGCCCCAGTGCACCAGGGTGCGGGAGAGGGCGGTGGAGGAGAACATGAACAGCACCAGGGAGTTGGCCAGCACCACCACCAGCGCCCCCAGGGGGGAGAGGGTCATGAGGCTGCCGCCCACGGTGAGCATCACCTTGCGGGAATAGGTGTAGACCCCCACCGCAATGGCACAGGCCCTCAGCGCGAAGAGCTGCTGCACGCCGCTGAACACCAGTCCCCCCGGCAAGAGCACCGTGTGGAAGGGGGAGGAATCGGTGAACACCCCCATCACGTTGCCGATGTTGTTGGCCCCGAGGCTGTAGGAGCCGAAGATGCCCGCCAGGATCAGCCCGGTGCGCAGATCGGCATCGAGGCGCAGCAGGTGGGGCCGGCGCCAGCGGATCCAGCTCACGGCACAGGCGTGGAGGAGCGCCGCGAACAGGGCCGCCAGCAGCGGGCAGAACACCCAGGTGCCCACGATCCGCGCCAGTTCGTTCAGGTCGGTGATCGAGCCGCTGAACCAGTTCCAGCCGATGATTGCTCCCACCACCGCCTGGGTGCTCGACACCGGCAACCCCAGCCGGGTCATCCAGAACACGGTGATCGCCGCCGCCAGGGCCGTGGTGAAGCTGCCGGCCAGGGCATTCACGGCCCCCAGCTGGCCCAGGCCGGCGGAGGCGCCGGCGCCGGCGGTGACGGCGCCGATCACCACGAAGAGGCTGCAGAGAAACGCCGCCGTGGAGAAGCGCACCATGCGGCTGGCCATCGCCGACCCCCAGACGTTGGAGGCGTCGTTGGCGCCGAGCGACCAACCGAGAAACAGGCCGCTGGAGAGATAGATCAGGCTGGCGATCGGATCCATGCTGGGGGCCGCGAGGGGGCGATGGAGCCGCGCTACAGACCCCGCTTGATCGCATAGACGGAGAGCTCATCGCTCACGTCTTCGGCGAGATCGGCGATAGCGTCGATCACATCGATCGCATCGCGCACATGCAGCTTCTGCACCAGCGAGAGATCGGAGGCAAAGATCATCCGCTTCAGCTTGATGGCCGAGAGATCCGCTTCCGATTCATACACCCGGATCTCATAGATGTGATCGCGCACCGCCGAGGGGTTGCGGAAGAAGGCCCGCGCCGCCAGCACGGCAGCCTGCACGCTGCGCACCACCACATTCACCAGATCCCGCAGTTGCGCCAGAAACTCCGGCGCCGATCCCGCCACGGGCGAGTACTCGATCATGAACTCCTGGAAGCAATCCACCACCACATCGAGCAGCCCGTAGAGATCCGAGAGCAGGCTCAGCACATCGCCACGGAAATCGGGGATCAGCATCTCGGCGTAGAGGGTGCCCACCACCGAGCGGCGGATCTCGTTGCAGCTGCGCTTGAGATCCACCATCTGCTGAAGCCTCTCCTCGCAGGCCTCATTCACACCCTGCTCCACCATCAGCAGCAGACCCCGCTCGAAATAGATCACCCCCTCCGAGATCTTGTCGAGGAATTCATCGATCTTCTCCTCCAGGAACCGGGTTCTCCCGAACAGGGCGGGGGTTTCCTTCACCATCGGCGCTGCCAGCACGGAAGCCGGATCTGCAGGCTAGGAGCCTGTCGCACATAGATCGGCGCACGCTCCTCTCCCCGCCGCCCCTGAATCCGCCCAGATCTCTGTGACAGCAATGGATCTGGGTGAGAGAATGGGCCATGGTGAAACCCAAGTCCTTCCGTCCCTGGAATCCCG
>JBJTWS010000218.1:0-13526 GCA_046081905.1 Synechococcus sp.
CTCTGGCATCACGGCTCCTTTCTGCCGTTCGAGGCCCGCTGGACGGTGGACGGCAGACCCCGGCTCAGCCATGGCGAGCCCCGGGGCGACGATCCCGGCTACGCGAGCTTTCGGCTGGAGGGCCGCGAGGTGGTGATCGTCACCGACAGCGGTACCCTGCGCGAAAGCCTGGATGCGTGAACGGCGCAGCCGCTGGGTCGGCTCGCACGGCAGCGGATATCAGCGCGAGCGATCCTCTCCTGCATCGAGCAGCCGATCGATCTGATCGAGGGCCTCATCGAGCGGAGCAATCGCCTCCGCCACCGCGGCATCGCTGGCCTCGCTGCTGGGCCACTGGGCATCCACCTGCTGCTGCAGATGCCGCAGCCCGCCATCGATCCGTTCCAGGCGGGTGGAGAGCGCCAGCAGCCGGGCCTCGCGTGTATCCATGCCGAAACGGGCCGCATCCAAGTTGCGGGTCAGCTGGTCCACGAGCTGGTGCCGCTCGCGTCGCAGCGTTGGCGAGGTCTCCCGGCGCAGCTCCTCCCGTGCGCGGCTGAGGCGTGCCTGAAGATCCCCCGCTGAAAGCAGGATGCCTCCGCCGGATTCCAGCAGCGGCCGGCGCTGAAGGATGCGCTCCGGCAGCAGCCGCAGGCGCTCACAGCACAGCTGCAACATGCCAAGAGCGTCCAGGTGGTCTGGATCCTGGAAGCGGGCCATCGCTTCGCCGCTCACCAGATCGCTCTGGAGCGCCAGCTGGTTGGCACGCTGCAGTGCCGCCTCGATGCTCTCGCGCACGCGTCGGTCGCGCAGCCGTTCCCCGCGGCGGGCGTGCTGAGCGCGAAGCATCGCCAGGCCAGCCGCAGCGATCGCGCCCACCAGCAGGGCCAGCGGCAGACCGAGCGGAGTGAGTCGCACCAGCAGCACCAGCAACAGCCCGGCCGCCGCCATGGCGAGCGGGTCATCAAGCGGATTGGCCCAGGCGGATGGCAGGCGCGACATCAGAAGGACAGCTGCAGTTGTTCCATGCGCTTCAAGATGCTGTCGGGCGTCCCCTCCACAAACACGCCACCGTTGCTCTCAGCGATCCGGCGCAGGGCATCGGCGTTGTATTCGCCGCTGCTGCCATAGCCGATCGTGAACACGCCGATGCGGTCGTCACTGGCGAAACCGCTGCGGCGCAGTTCAGCTTCGAGGGCCTGCAGCGACAGCCTGGAGCCGGAATCGTTGCCGTCAGTGAGCACCACCACCGCCAGGATCTCGCCGGGTCTGCGGGTGCGGCGCAGCCAGTTGCGTCCCGCTTCCACCGCGTCGTAAAGCCGGGTGCCACCCTCGGCGCTCAGCCCGCTCACGAAGGTCATCGCCTTCGCCGCATCGGCAGAGCCACCGCGCAGCTCCACCGGCTCGCGCACGCTGCTGTCGAAATCGATCAGGCCGAGAACATCGCGCGGTCCTGTCTGGGCCAGATAGGCCTGCAGGCTGCGCTGGGCGGAGGGCAATTTGTCCCCCTTCATCGAGCCGGAGCTGTCCACCACCAGGGCCACGCGCGATGGCTTCTTCACCTGGTTGCGCCAACTGGTGATGATCGCCTCCACCACCGCGGGGCTTGGTGCCCGCAATGAGTCGTACACAGCCCGGGGATCAGCGCCATAAGCGGCGGTGATCCGGCTCATCGGCACCGCTGGATTGGCGGGTCGCAGACCCTGATCGGCGGCGATGCGCTGCAGCACCGGCTGCTGAGGCGCTCGATCAACAGCGCCGCGGCCTGCCGCTCCTGAGCCGACACCCAGGGCGCTGTGGGCAGGATGGCGCGCATGGTGCTCGAGTAGGTGGCGCGGGGATACACGGCCACCAGAGCCTCCTGGCCCGGTTCGCGGCGGCCGTTGGCTGCCACCACCGACGACTCATACACCGAGGCCACCGAAGCCCAGAACACGCCGTTGCGCTGCATCGTGCGCGCCAGCTCGTCGGTGGAGCTGCCGTAGCGGGTCACATGCTTCTGGATGGCCGCCACGGCGGCGGCGTGGGCCTTCACATCCGTGAGGGTCAGCTGCTCGGGCCGCTTGCCAGACACTTCGGCAACCATGGCCACAAGCGTCTGCAGCCCTGAATTGGAGCGGGTGGGCGCGGTCTGCACGAAGCGGATCGGCTGCGGCGGAGCGGCGGGATCAAGCTGCTGATGGTTGTCGGCACGGGCCATGGCCAGGAAGGGCTGGGGCCGCTGCAGACCCTTCACCAAAGCAGGGGTGGTCATCAGCACCATCGGGCTGGTGGCCAGAGCGAGTGCATCGGCGCTGGGGGGAATCAGCGAACGCCCGGGGGCAATGGCCTGGAGGCGATGGCGCAGAAGCTCCTGGTAGATCTCGCCATCGACGGACAGAAGGGTGGGGATCGCGGGGTCATCCGCACGGCCACCCCCCTGCAGCACGGCACGGGCGTGGCTCTCCATCTCGCTGACGACATCCCCGCTGCCGCTGGCGCGGCAGCGCAACAGCACGCAGGTGCCATCGGGAAGGCGCGGCGGATCGCGCTCGATGGCGGCGGTCGCTTCCTTACAGAACCCGCCCAGGGCACTGCCCACCAGCATCGTGATCTCGAGGCTCGGCCCGGACAGCTGGCTGCAGCCGGCCAACAGCGGCAGCAGTGCCAGAGGCGCCAGCGCGCCGGCCATCAGCCGTGCCATGGGGAAAGCCTCGCGTCGCACCTATTGTGCGGCGGCCGGCAGCCTGCCGTCGCCGATCCTCTCCGCCTGGCCGCCCGCGGTGTCCGTGATCACCCGCCGCCGAGCCCTCTCCCTCGGCATCGCCGCGGCGGCCGTTGCGCTCGCATCAGCGCCAGTACCTGGTCTGCGCCAGCCCCTTCTGGTGGCGGTGGGCTCTGAGCTGGAGCAGCCGCTGCAGCAGCTCGAGCCGCTGTTTGAGCGCCGTCATCCCGGCATCGACCTGAGCTGGCAGGTGCAGGGCGCCCAGGACATGGTGAATCAGAACCTGGAGGGCAGTCGCGATCGAGCCCGGGTGCTGATCCCCTCCAACCGGGAGCAGCTGCGGGCGTTCCAGGCATCGCTGGCGGCGCAGGGGGAGCCGGCGGCGTTCAGCGGAGAGCCGCAACCGATCGCCCGCACCCTGCTGGTGGCGGTGGTGTGGCCCGATCGCGGCGCGCGGCTGTTCCCAGATGGTCGCTTCTCAATGGACGCGCCTGAAGCAGGCCGCTGCGGCGGGCCAGTGGTCAGCCCTGGGGGGGCCTGAGGCCTGGGGCAGCGTCGACCTGCGCACCACCGATCCACTGCGCTCCAATTCCGGCCAGCTGACGCTGGCGCTCTGGGGCCGGGATCTGCCGGGGGCTGCGTCGGTGGCGGTGCTGAAACGGGCCGTCTACCGGCCTGCCCGCTCCACCGACATCCTGCTGCGGGAGTTCATCAGCGGCGGCCGCAACGATGGCGACATCGCCATGGTCTACGAAGCGGCGGCGCTGATGCGTTCCGCCGAGGCGCAGCAGCGCTGGCCTGGGGGCTACCGCCTGATGGTGCCGGACCCCACGATCGAAATGGTGCTGGCGGCGGCGGTGCTGCGGGGTGAGGCCACCGGGCGCCAGGCCGATGGCGAGCGCTTCGTGGGCTTCCTGGCTGGCGCGGAAGCGCAGGCGGTGCTCAGGACCCTCGGCTTCCGTGGCCTGGATGGGAGGGGCGGCAGCCCGGCCGCGAACCGGGTGCGGCGCCTGCCGCCTCCCGACCGTGCCCAGCCAGACGACCTGCTGCGCCTCTGGCAGCAGGCCATTTGAGGCCCAGCCCTGGGGTTGAACCCGCGCTGTTGGCCGCGCTCTCGCCCGCGCTCAGGCCTGAACTACTGAAAGGCGTTGATCGGTGGCTTGCCGGGATCACTGAGGAAGCGCCCACTGAACACGCATTTGCCCCAGCGGCCGGTATCGCAGCAGGTGAAGGAGGCCCGTTTCTCCACCGCGGAGCCCGGCCTGAACCCCCTGCAGGGATCGGCAGCCTGGCTGGGCGGCATCAAGAGGCTGCCGCATCGGATCCGGGCGCACTGGCCCTGAACAGATGAATTGTGTCCTGGTCGAGAACCCCGAGGGATCCGGCGCGGAGCTCTGCCAGGCGATGGGCGACCCGTCCGTTGATCACGAAGGGCTCTTTGTCCATATCACACTGGTACCAGTGCCCGATCAGGCCCACGAAGCTCACCCCGGGAAGGGCCAGCGCCTCCTCCAAGAAGGCGGCCCAGTCTGGAATCGACCAACAGCGATCCTGGGCTCCGTTCTGCTGATGGGCTCGCGGCCGGGAGTCCTCAACCCAGCGGCTGATCTTGGCGTTGCTCCAACCCTTCGCCCGCAGTTTGCCGATCTGTTTCTCGAGGTGATCGCGGGCGGCGAAGAAGAGCGGTGAGCCGCAGTCGCAGCCGCCGGAGCTCGTGTGGGCGTAGTGCTCGGCGGGTTTGAGCTGGGCGATCACGTGAGGATTCCTGCAGGGCCGGAACGCCAACTTGTGCCTGGCGACCACAGCATCGAAGCCGCTGCAGAGGGCGCTTCGGGGCACCACAGCCGTGATGAACAGGCACATCCGAAGAAACGCTCCGCGAACACCAGGCTGCCCGACGTTTGGGCAACAGCGGAACCTTCGCCGTACCATCCGCACAGAACAACCAGGCCGCTGGACACCACGCCTGCCACCTCCGGGGTTTCCCGTCTGCAACGGCGCCAGCGCGGAGCCCTTCGTCTGTCCTGTCTGCTCGCGGCAGCCGTCGGAGCCCTGGCGTTCGCGGGCCAGCAGGGCGATCCATCGGCCAAGCCCCTGCCAGCAGCCAGCGCTCCGCACGGTGCCCTCACCATCGGCGCCGTGATTGCGCTCACGGGGAACGCCAACCTATACGGCCAGGACCAGCGCCTCGGCATCGATCTGGCCCGCCGCTGGTCGCTCAGCCAGTCGCCCCAGCGGCCCCTGCGCCTGCAGCTGGAGGACGGCGGCAGCGATGAGGCCACGGCCATCGCCGGCTTCAACCTGCTGATCAACCAGGGAGCCCTGGCCCTGATCGGCCCGACGCTGTCGCAGCAGGCCTTCGCCGCCGACCCGATCGCCCAGCGGCGCGGCGTGCCGGTGGTGGCGCCCTCCAACACCGCCAAGGGCATCCCCCAGATCGGCCACTTCATCAGCCGCGTGTCGGCCCAGAGCTCGGTGATCGCGCCGCTGTCGATCGCCGAGGCCCTGCGGCGCGACCCTGCCATCAAGAGAGTGGCCGTGATCTATGCCCAGGACGACGCCTACAGCACCGCCGAAACACTGATCTTCCAGAAGGCCCTCACGGCCCGCGGGCTGCCGCCGGTCACGGTGCAGCGGGTGCAGCTGGCCGACAACGACTTCCAGATCCCGATCACCGCGGCCCTGCAGCAGCAGCCCCAGCTGGTGGTGATCTCGGTGCAGGCGGTGGCCGGCGGCAACCTGATCCGCCAGCTGCGCGAGCTCGGCTATCGCGGCCAGATCGTGGTGGGCAACGGCCTCAACACACCGAACATCTATCCGATCTGCCAGCGCTGGTGCGACGGCATCCTCATCGCCCAGGCCTACAGCCCGGAGCTGGACACGCCGATCAACCGCACCTTCCAGCACCTCTATCAAGGCGTCAGGCCGGGCCAGCCCCCCTCGCAGATCGCAGCCCAGGCCTTCGCCGCCTATCAGGTGGTGTTCGAAGCGGTGCAGCGGTTGCAGCGGCGCGGGGGGCTGGCGGGCGTCAGCCTCGGCCAGGCCCGCGAGGCGCTGATGGCTGAGCTGCTCGGCGGGCAGTACGACACACCGCTGGGCCCGATCCACTTCACCCCCGATGGCGAGGTGGTGCAGGGGCGCTTCTATGTGGCCCAGGTGCGCATGGATCCCGGCAGCCGCAGCGGCCGCTTCGCATTGATCCGCAACGCCACCGCGCCCGCGGCATCCCCACCAGCCCGATGATCGAAACCCTGCTGCAGACGCTGCTCAACGGCGCCGCCAGCGGCGGTGTGTACGCCCTGGTGGCCCTCGGCTACACGCTGGTGTTCTCGGTGCTGGGGGTGATCAACTTCGCCCTCGGGGCGCTGTTTTCGCTCGGCGGCTACCTCACCTATCTGCTGATGGGCGGCCACATCAGCGCCAACGGCGGCCTGCCGGGCTGGGGGCTGCCCTTTGGCCTGCCCTTCCCGCTGGCGCTGCTGCTGGCGGCGGCCCTCACCGGCATCGCCTCGCTGGGGGTGGAGCGGCTGGCCTTCGCGCCGCTGCGCCGCCGCAACGCCGAACCGCTGCTGTATCTGATCACCAGCCTCGGCGCCGGCCTGGTCCTGGTGAACCTGCTGCAGATGCTGATGGGCGCCGAGGGCTATGCCTTTCCGGCCACGGCCCTGGCCGGGCTGCCCGATGCCGTGGTGCTCGGCGGCGCCCGCATCCGCAGCGTGCAGGTGCTGCTGCTGGCGGTCTGCGCCGCCGCGGTGATCGCGCTGACCCTCTGGCTGGAGCGCAGCCGCAGTGGCCGGGCCCTGAAGGCCGTGGCGGAAGACGCCACCACCGCCCGGCTGCTGGGCATCAACAGCGACGCGATGCTGCGCCTGGCCTTCCTGCTCAGCGGCGCCCTGGCCGGCCTGGGCGGCGGCCTGATCGGCGTAAGCATCAGCCTGCCGGGGCCCTATGTGGGCATCGGCTACGGGCTCAAGGGTCTGGCGGTGCTGGTGCTGGGCGGCCTGGGCAGCGTGCCGGGCGCCATTGCCGGAGGCCTGCTGATGGGCCTGGCTGAAGCGCTGGTGCCGGGCGAGGCCTCCGGCTGGCGCGATGCACTGGCTTTCGCGATTCTCTTCGCCGTGCTGCTGCTGCGCCCCACGGGCCTACTGGGCCGCCGCCTCGTGGAGAAGGTGTAGCCGCATGTCCATCAACGCCAGGGGAGACAGCCCGTGATCGATAACGGCCTGCTGGTGCAGATGCTGATCGGCGCCCTGCTGGGGGTGTCGGTCTACCTGCCGCTGGCGGCGGGCCAGCTGTCGCTGGCCACGCCGGCCTTCTATGCCGTGGGTGGCACCCTGGCGGCCCTGCTGTCCACCAGCTGGCCCGCCCTCGGTGCCGGCGCTGATGGCAGCGTCCCGCTTAGCTCGTTCCTGCTGGAGCTGCTGCTCGGCGGGGTGCTGGCGGGCGTGCTGGCCCTGCTGGTGGGGCGGCTGGTGCTGCGGCTGCAGGGGATCTACCTGGCCATCGCCACCATCGCCCTGGTGGAGATCGTGAGGGTGGCGATCCTCAACCTGCCGTTCACAGGCGGGGCGATCGGCATCTTCGGCATCCCGCAGCCGTTCCAAACCGCGGCGGGCTACCTGCTGCCGGCCCTGGGTCTGCTGGCCCTGGCGGGCTGGGTGTGCCAGCGGCTGGAGGTGATGCCCCTGGGCCGGGCGATGGCCGCCATCCGCAACGACGAACTGGCCGCGAGCTGCATGGGCATCGACACCACCCGCGTGAAGCTCACCGCCTTCGTGCTCAGCGCCGTGCTGGCCGGCAGCACCGGCGCCCTGGCAGCCCACTTCCTCAACACCTGGAACGCCCGCCAGGGCAGCTTCGACACAGCAGTGACCATGCTGGCCTTCGTGATCCTGGGGGGCTCGCGCAGCTGGCTGGGGCCCGTGCTGGGCGGCCTGCTGCTCACCGCGCTTCCCGAGCTGCTGCGGCCGGTGGGCGATGTGCGCCTGGTGCTGTTCGGCCTGGTGATCCTGCTGGGTCCATCCCTGTTCCCGCAGGGGCTGATCACCCCCGGCCTGCTGGAGCGGCTGGGTCGCCTGGGTGAGCGGCAATGAGCAGCGATACGCTGCTGGAGGTGCGCGAACTCCCCTGCCGCTTCGGCGGCCTGGTGGCGCTGGATCGCGTCAGCTTCGCGGTGCAGCCGGGCGAGATCTTCGGCCTGATCGGCCCCAACGGTGCCGGCAAGACCACGCTGTTCAACCTGATCTCCGGCGTCACCACCCCCACCGCCGGCAGCGTGCTCTGGCGGGGCGCGCCGATCACCGGCCTGCCACCGCATCGGCGCAACCGCCTCGGCCTGGCGCGCACCTTCCAGAACCTGCGCCTGTTCGATGGGCTATCGGTGCGGGAGAACCTGCTGGTGGCCCTGCAGCGCCGGCCCCGCAGCGGCGCCCTGGCCGGATTGCTGGCCAGCGGCAGCCACCGCCAAGCGGAACGCCAGCGGCAGAAGACGGCCTCGCAGCTGCTGGATGAGCTGGGGCTGAGCCAGCTGGCCGAGCGCGAGGCCGGCACCCTGGCCTATGGCGACCGCCGCCGCCTGGAGATGGCCCGAGCCCTGGCCACCGGCCCGCAGCTGCTGCTGCTGGATGAACCGGCCGCCGGCCTCAACCCTTCCGAGAAGGACGACCTCTGCCAGCTGATCGCCGCGCTGCGCCAGCGCCATCAGCTCACGGTGATGATCATCGAGCACCATGTGCCGCTGCTGATGCGCCTGTGCGACCGCATGGCCGTGCTGGATTTCGGCGTGCGCATCGCCCTCGGCAGCCCGGAGCAGGTGCGCCGCGACCCGAAGGTGATCGAGGCCTACCTAGGCAGCGGCAGCGTTCAGAACGCCTCCGGAGGTGCAGCGCCATGACGAGCCCTCTGCTGCAACTCGACCAGCTGAGCGTGCGTTACGGCAGCGTTCAGGCCCTGCATGGCATCAACCTGGAGGTGCGCCAGGGTGAGCTGGTGACGCTGCTGGGCTCCAACGGCGCCGGCAAGAGCAGCACCCTGCGGGCCATCTCGGCCCTGGTGCCGGCCGGCGGCGGGCGGATTCTCTGGCGCGGTGCCCCGCTGGCGGGGGTGCCGGCCCACCGGATCGTGCGCCTGGGCATCGGCCACTGCCCCGAGGGCCGGCGGGTGCTCAGCCGCCAGAGCGTTGCCGCCAACCTGGAGCTGGGCGCCTATCTCCGGCGCGACCGTACAGCGATCGCCACCGACCTGGAGCGCTGCTACGGCCTGTTCCCGCGCCTGGCGGAACGGCGCCAGCAGCTGGCCGGGGCGCTCTCGGGCGGCGAGCAGCAGATGCTGGCGATCGCCCGGGCGCTGATGGGGCGGCCGGAGCTGCTGATGCTCGATGAACCGAGCCTGGGTCTGGCCCCGCGCCTGGTGGGCGAGGTGATGCAGGCGCTCGCGCAGCTGCACCAAGACGGGCTCACGATCCTGCTGGTGGAGCAGAACGCCCAGGCGGCGCTGGAGATTGCCGATCGCGGCTACGTGCTCGAAGCCGGCCAGCTGACGCTGCAGGGGCCGGCCAGGCAGCTCCTGGCCGATCCGGAACTCCGCGCGGCCTATCTGGGCGGGTCTTGAAGCCTGCGGTCCCAGATCGTGGCACCATCCCCGGGCAGAACCCTGAAACAGTGCGTGGCCAGCTCCTCCGCGGCCTCAACAGCCTCCATGGCCGACCTGTTTCGGCTGCCCGGATTCCGGACATTCTGGCTGGCCAACCAGATCTCGAATCTCGGCACCAGCGCCTTTGTGCTGGCGATCAACTGGCTCACCGTAAAGTAGCACGGATCGGCCGGTATCGCCACTCTGGCCCTTGCCTATGGGCTGCCCCAGATGCTCCTGCAACTGGTGGGCGGCACCCTGAGCGACCGGATCGATCGCCGGCGGCTGTTCGCGATCACCCAGTCGGGAATGCTGATCGCGGCGCTGCTGATCCTGGCGGCGTCGTTTCAGGAGATGGTGCCGCTGTGGCTGCTGGCACTGGTGAGCGGAACCAACGGCGTGATCTCCGCCTTCGATACCCCCGCCCGCACCACCCTGGTGACAGACCTGGTGGAACCCCATCAGGTGAGCCTGGCCCAGCAGCTCTACAGCCTCACCAGCAGCGTCACCAACATCTTCGGCCCAGCGCTGGGTGGTGTGCTGCTCAGCATCGGGCCCAGCACACGCAGCCATGAGGAGGTGGCCTTCGCCTTCAACGCCCTGAGTTTCGTCCCCCTGCTGATCAGCATCGCCTGGCTGCCCCGCAGCCGAACGGCCGCAGGCGAGAGCGCATCGCGCCTCTCGTTCAAGGCAAGCCTGCGGGCCGGGCTTGAGATGGTGCGCAGGCGCACCGATCTGCGCACGCTGCTGCTGGTGCTGGCGTTGGTGATGCTGCTGGGCATGCCCTTCCAGGGGCTGCTGCCGGTGTTCGTGCAGCGCCACCTGAGCGCGGAAGGAGGGCACGGCTTCTGCGCCGCGCTGATGTCGGCCGTTGGGCTGGGCAGTTTTGTGGGCTCGCTGCTGGGTATGGGCCTGCTCGACCGCATCAGGGCAGGCCTGCTGCTGGGCGGCGCCAGTGCCGGCCTCGCGATCAGCGTGCTGATCCTGAGCGCCTCGAACGTGGTGCACTGTGCCTCACTATCGGCGTTTCTGGCCGGCAGCTGCAGCTATCTGGCCATCTCCACCGACAACGCCTTGCTGCAGGCCGGTACGGAGCGCGACATGCAGGGGCGCATCAACGCCATCGCGAACCTCACCAAAGGCCTGCAATCCCTCAGCCTCGCCGCAGCCGGCTTCTCCATCCACCTGATCAGCTCCCTGCACCGCTTCGGCAGCGGCTATCAGCCGGTGCAGATCAGCCTCGCCATTGGCCTGCTGGTCGGCGTGGCCTGGCTCTGGCCGCGCCTGCATCGTCTGCAGTTGCGTTGATCGCAGCAGTGCGCTTCAGGCCGTCGATCAGGCAGGCAGGTAGTAGCGCACCATCGTGAAAACGCGGTTGTGGCGTTGATCCAGCGCCAGCCGCATGTTGATCGCGCGCTGGTTGAGCAGCAGGCTGTCAAAGCGATAGCGCGGGATCGCGATCGGCATCACGATCGTGAGGGTCTGATCGGGATGGTTCGCCTCCACGGATTCAACGAAGTCAACGAAGGGCGTGATCAGCGAGGCGTAGGGACTCTCGAGGATCTGCAGCTCGAAGCGGGGATTGTCGCCAACGCTGCGCTGCCAGGCCTGGCGCAGGGGCTCGGGGTCACCATCGTCTGGCCGCACCCACACAGCGATCACCCGATCCGAAACGGTGGCGGCGTAGCGCAGGGCCTGCAGGGCGGGCTGGCACCAGACGGGTATCCAAACGATGCTGCAGTTGCCGATCGGCTCGGCGCGGACTGGCAAGCGGAGATCCGCCGGGTCGCCGGGCTGGAGTTTCAGTTTAGCGAACACCCGCCGGTAGCGGCGGCGGATCCGCGCCAGCAGCAGCAACAGCAGCGGGATGGCGATCACCACGGTCCAGGCGCCTTCGGCGAACTTGCTGATCACGATCACCAGCAGCACCAGGCAGGTGCAGAGCGAGCCGATGCCATTCATCAGGGCATGGCGCCACCAGCCTTCGCCGCGCTCACGCCACCAGTGCACCACCATGCCCGCCTGCGAGAGGGTGAAGGCCAGGAACACGCCGAGGGCGTAGAGGTTCACCGCCACAGTGGTATCGCCCTGGCAGATCACGATGATGGCGCCGGTGGCCAGCAACAGGAACAGAATCCCGTTCTGGAACACGAGCCGATCACCCACCCAGGCCATCTGCCGCGGCAGGAAGTTATCGCGGGCGAGCAGTGCCGAAAGGCGCGGGAAATCGGCAAAGGCAGTGTTCGCCGCCAGCATCAAAATCAGCAGGGTGGTGATCTGCAGCACCAACAGCAGCGGGCTGTGGATGCCGAACACGCGCATCCCCAGTTGCGCCATCACCGTCACATCGTCGTGAGGGGCGATCCCGTAGATGTAGCCAAGGCCGCTCACAGCCAGAAACATGGCCGAGAGCATCAGCCCCATCACCAGAAGCGTGCTGCGGGCCCGCTGGGCCGAAGGTGCGCGAAACAGCTGCACGCCATTGGCGATCGCTTCAATCCCGGTCATGGCGGAACAACCGGAGCTGAAGGCACGCAGGATCAGAAACAGGCCCAACGGTTCGGCTGCCTTCACCAGCGAGGGTGGATCCGGGGTGAAGCCATGGCTGGTGAGCAGGTTCTGAACACCCGCCAGGGCCAGCAAGGCCACCATCGCCACGAAGCTGTAGGTGGGCAGCGCGAACAGCCGGCCCGCCTCGCGCACACCGCGCAGGTTGGCCCAGCCCACGAGCACCAGCAGAAGCAGGGCGATCGGCACCTCCGCATGCAGCAGCCCGGGCCACAGCGAGGAGAGGGCCTGGGTGCCGGCCATCAGGCTCACGGCGGCGGTGAGCACGTAGTCGATCAACAGGCTGGCGGCGGCCACCAGGCTGGCTGTGGTGCCGAGGTTCTCCCGCCCCACCACATAGGCACCGCCACCCTGCGGATAGGCCTCGATGGTCTGGCGGTAAGACAGCACCACAATCCCGATCAGGGCGATGATCGTGAGAGTGATCGGCAGCGACAGCCGCAGCGCGCCGCTGCCGGCCAGGATCAAAACACCAAGGGCGGCATCGGTTGCATAGGCCACCGAGGAGAGCGCATCGGAGGAGAGGATCGGCAGCGCCTGGATGCTGGGCAGCGTCTTGGCTTCCTCCTGCTGGCGCCGCAGCTGCCGCCCGAAGAGCTGGCGCAGCAATGAAACGCTCAATGGATCCTCAACCTGTTGCAGAGGCTCAAGCTACCCAGGCTGTTGCAACAATATCGAGGCCACGCAACAGTGTGATGAGGCAGACAAACAACCCGGTCCGACTGGACTGCTCAGACACCCAGAGTGACAACGGCAGGGATAGCAAACGCTTGCAGCCATGATCAAAGGCAGGCTTGCTTGCAGCCGCCCATGAAAGCTGCCGTGCCAAGAGCGGCTACCACCACGGTGAATACATACAGGACTGCGATCAGAGCCGAGGGGGCGAATGTGTTGCGAACTGGCATCGATCCGTGTGGATAAGGATTGCCAGGCCTGGCTTCTGCCTGCGTGCCCATGGCCGCAACCGCGCCGATCAGCCCAGCTGGAGGTCAAGTCCCAGTTGAACAGTCCCATCGGCAGCGCTGGCGGCAATCTTGCTCCGCCGTCGTCGGCCGCCACCACTGGCCGCCAGGCCGGAGCGGCGTGAGCCGTGCTTCTGCTGGATGGCATCGGCCAGCTCCCGGAACGCCTGCCCCTGGCGGCGGGCCCAGAGCCGCTCCCGTGCAGCGCGGGCAGCAACGGCCGGATCCACGATCGGCTGGGGGTAATCCAGCCCGAGCCTGAAGCCAAGGCGCTGTGCTGTGGATGCGTGCAGGGTCCAGGGTTCATGCAGGTGCAGCAGTGGCACAGCGGCCAATTCCGGCAGCCAGCGACGCAGAAACAGCCCCTGAGGGTCGTGGTCCTGGCCCTGCTTGATCGGGTTGTAGATGCGGATCGTGTTGATGCCGGTGGTGCCGCTCTGCATTTGGCATTGGCTCCAGTGGATGCCGGGCTCGTAGTCGAGAAAGAGGCGAGCCAGGTGCAACCCCGTGGTGCGCCATGGCAACTCCAGGTGATGGTTCGCCACCGACATCAACATGGCCCGCATGCGGAAATTGATCCAGCCGGTGGCAAGGAGGGCACGCATGCAGGCATCAACGAACGGCAGGCCCGTGCGCCCCTCGCACCAGGCAACCAGCCAATTGGAATCGGCGCTGCTCGGGTC
>JBJTWS010000219.1:0-4553 GCA_046081905.1 Synechococcus sp.
CGCCCTGCACGGGATGCTCGCCAGCTGCGCGCCCGGCCTCAGCGTGGTGAACATCGACAACGGCTACGGGGCCGCCATGGCGGCCCTGCGGATCCTGCGCTTCAGAGGTGCTGCAGATCGGGATAGGCGGTGAGCAGCTCCTCGGTGCTCAGCACCTCGCCGGCCCCCTCGGGCTGCCAGATCACCTCCAGGGCCAGCAGCTCGTCGGCGCCGATTGCGCCCAGCTTCTGGAAGGTCTGGCGCAGGGATTCGGCCGTGTCCGAACCAGGCAGGGCCAGGCGCTGGCGGGAGGCCACCAGCAGGGTCACGGCGATGTAGTCGCTGGCGGCGTCGCTGTCGCCGGCCGCCACGGCCGTGTCGCTGCTGCGCTGGCCGCCCACATTGCTGGTCACCTCGCGGCTGAGCTTGCTGCGTTCGGCCATCGAGAGCCGGTTGAAGGTGGATTCAGCGTTGGCGAAGGGCACCTGGCCTACATCGACCCGGGCGTAGACCCAGAGATCGGGGTGGCGCAGCATCGCCAGGGTGGTTTCCTGCAGCACCCGCTGCAGGCCACTGGAGCTGCCGGTGTCGGCGCTGGCGGCAAGCCGGCGCAGGTCCTGTTGCAGGGCGCGGGCCGAGGCCAGCAGGCCCACCTGCACCTGGGAAATGGTGACCGGGCTCTCCGGACGGGAGGGGTAGTCGATCGCGCCGCCGTTGCCGGAGCCCAGGGCGGGACCACCGCCGCGGAAGGCGTTGAGCAGCACGCCCACCACGGCCATGAGGATCAGAAAGCCGAACAGGCCGCCGCCGCCGAAGCCGAAGATCGGGATGAGGAAGGGAAAGCCGATGCCGCCGCCGAAGCCGCCGGAGCCGCCGCGGTAGCCGCCACTGAATCCACCGCCGCCACCGCCGTAGCTGCGGGGCATGGAGGGGGCGGAGCGGAAGCTGCCGCCGCCGATGCGGCCGCCGCTGGCGGCCCAGCTGGGGTCGGGGCGGGCCAGCAGCAGGCCCGCCACCAGCACCGGCAGCGCCAGCCAGCCCAGCACCCGGCGCAGCGGGCTGCGGAGGATCCGGGAGGAGGAGGGGGAAGAGGTGGGGCGCGGGGAAATCACCAGGGCCGCCGTTTGCGATTGGCTGGAATCTAGGAACCGCCTCCCACGATGGTGACGACCTCCAGCACGTCGGTTTCCACCACCCGGTGGGCGCCCCAGCGGCTGCGGGGCAGGATCTCGCCGTTCAGCTCCACCACCACCAGCCGCGGCCGGTAGCCCAGCGCCTCCAGGGCCTGCTCCAGGTTCAGGCCCGCCGGACAGGAGCGCGGCTCGCCGTTCACCTGCAGGGCGATCGTGGGTTCGCCGCTCATGGGGCGGCCTCCAGGGGCTGCAGCGGCTCCAGCAGCTCCCGGGCGGCGGCGGCTGGATCGGCGGCGGCCATCAGGGCCCGCACCACCGCCACCCGGGTGGCGCCGGCGGCGCGCACCTCCGCCAGGTTCGCGGCCTCGATTCCGCCGATCGCGAAGAACGGAATCGGGCAGTGGGCCGCCGCATGCTGCACGTAGGCCCGCCCCACCGGTTCGCGGCCCGGCTTGGTGGGGGTGGCCTTCACCGGCCCCACGCCCACGTAGTCGCAGCCTTCAGCCACCGCCTCGGCGAGCTGGGCGGGGGCATGGGTGCTGCGGCCGATCAGCCGCTCCGGCCCCAGCAGCCGCCGGGCCACGGCCACCGGCAGGTCGTCCTGGCCGAGGTGCACCCCATCGGCGTCCACGGCCAGGGCCAGATCGAGGCGGTCGTTCACCAGGAACAGGGCGCCGTGCTCCCGGCAGAGGGCCCGCAGCGCCTGGGCCTCCTCCAGCCGCTGCCGGTCGAGCAGGCCGCTGCCCTCCTTGGCGCGGTACTGCACCAGCCGCACGCCGCCCCGCAGGGCCGCCTCCACCACCCCGGCCAGATCGGCGACCGGTGTGGTGACCAGATAGAGGTGGCAGGCCTGCAGGCGGCGGCGCCGCTCCTCGCCCGGGGTCCCCATCGCCCGCAGCACCTCCACCTCCAGGTCGTAGAGGGCGTAGCGGATCGCGGCGGCTTCGGCGGCCAGGGCCGGATCGGAGCCGCGGCCGAACTCCTCCAGCACCCGCAGGGCCTCCTGCACCCGGGCGGCGTTGGCGGCGAGCACCCGGGCCGGGCTGCAGCGCTCCGCCTGGGCGGGATGCTCCAGGCCGGTGGCCGGATCGGTGGCGGTGCTGCGGGCCAGCTTGTAGCGGTCCCGGTGGAGCCGGCCGAGACGCTGGCGCAGGTCCTTGGTGCGCGTCACCAGGTCGGAGCGCTCCAGGGCGAAGCGGCACCAGTCCTCCAGCACCCGCAGGCCTTCGCGGGCGCGGTCGAGGTTGGCGTCGATCAGGCGGTTGATCGCCGCCTGCTCCGGCGGCGCGGAACCGGGCATGGGGCCGGAAACTCGGTAGGGTGGCGCGAGCCTAGGAACCCGTGGAGATGGAGCAGGGCGGCAACGACAACCCGATGCTGGTGCTCGTCTCGGGCGTTCTGCTGCTGGGGGCGATCGCGGCCTTCATCGGCTGGGGCCTCACCCACGCCTACCCGCCGGCCTGAGGCCGGGCCGCGGCGGCGGTGATGCCGCGGGCCTGCTCCGCGTCGCGGCCGATCTGCTCCACCAGGGCCTCGAGCCCGGCGAAGCGCTGCTGGCGGCGCAGCAGCCGCAGCGGTTCCACCGTGAGGGTCGCCCCCTCCAGCTCCAGCCTGCGATCGAGCAGGTGCACCTCCACCGCCGAGGGGGCCGTGGGGTCCACGGTGGGCTGGGGGCCCAGGTTCATCACCGCCGCCAGGGGTTCAGCGGCGCAGGGATCACTGCCCCCGTTCGCCGCCGCGGGTGGCTGCACCCAGGCCCAGGCGGCGTAGACGCCCTCGGCGGGGAGGAACTTGCGGCCATCCACCTGCAGGTTGGCGGTGGGCCAGCCCAGCTGGCGACCCAGCCCCCGGCCGCGGCCCACCCGCCCGCTGAAGCGGTAGGGCCGATCCAGCAGCCGCCGGGCCTCCTCGATCTCGCCGGCGGCCAGGGCGCGGCGGATGCGGCTGCTGCTCACCCGTTCGCTGCCATCCCAGAGCATCGGCAGCACGCTCACGGCCACCCCGTGGCCGGCGGCCAGGCGGGCCAGGTCCTGGGCGTCGCCGCTGCGCCCTGCCCCGAAGCGGAAGTTGTCGCCCACCGCGATCCGGCGGGCCTGCAGCTGCCCCACCAGCACCTCGGCCACGAAGGCCTCCGGCGGGAGCGCCGCCAGGGGCCGATCGAAGGGCACCAGCACCAGCTGGCGGATGCCGAGCGGCTCCAGCAGGGAGAGCTTCTCGGCCGGAAGATCGAGCCGCAGGCGGGTGTCGCCGTGGAGCACCTCGCGGGGATGGGGCCAGAAGCTCACCACACTCGCGTTGCTCCCCGGGGCGCAGAGGGGGCCGGTGATCGCCTCGATCACACGGCGGTGGCCCTGGTGCAGCCCATCGAAGCTGCCCAGGGCGATGCTGGTGGGACGAAGCGCGTCCTGGGGGGATCGCAGGGGGATCAAGGCGCGGACGTCCGGCAGGGGAGCGGGGGGAGCAGCGGAAGCGGGGGTGATCTTCCCATGGCAAGTTTGGGGGGCTTGGGAGCCGCTCCATGGCCGACCGCCTCGATCTCCAGCTGGTGTCCGCCGCCCTGCGGCGGGTGGGCTGGATCCGTTTCTGGATCCAGATGGCGCTCGGCGTGGTGGTGGTGGGGGTGCTGCTGTTCAACAACATCGGCGGCCAGATCGCCGCCCGTGCCGACAAGGCCCTGGGGCTGGGCCCCGGCCTCACGCTCACCACCTTCTCCTTCTTCGCGCTGCTGTTCAGCCTCTGGCAGGGCTGGCTGATCGTGCGCTGCGGCCGTGCCCTCGGCAGTGCGGTCCGCCCCAGCCGCGGCGAGACGGCCCGCCTGCTCAAGCGCGGCCTGCTCGCCGACCTGGTGGGGCTCACCCTGGCGGCGGTGGGCTACCAGGCCCTGGCCGGCAGCCTGTTCGTGCAGGCCTCGATGCAGGCGGGCTTCGCCTTCGGTGGGGTGATGACCACCCCCAACGGCCGGATCACCAACTACCCGATCACCTCCCTGGAGATGCTCTCGGTGCTGAGCAACACCCAGGTGCTGTTCGCCCACCTGATCGGGCTGATCCTCACCCTCTGGCTGCTGCAGCGGATCTTCCGCACCGCCTGAGCGGGGAGCCCCCTCAGCCCTGCAGCAGCGAGTCCGCCGCCGGCAGGCTGCCGCTTTCCCCGCGCCAGAACAGCTCCGGCTGCAGCGGCGTGAGCGAGGGGCCGCCCCGGGCGATCTGGGCCACGTCGGTGGGCCAGTGCTCCGGCCCCGCCACCTCCGCTTCGAGGTCGTTGGCCACCTCGCCCGCCAGCAAGTAGTAGGTGCGGCCGCGGGGATCGGTGCGCCGGTCGAACTGGTCGGTGTAGCGGCGCACGGCGGTACGGCACCAGCGCAGCGGCCCGAACTGCTCCGCCGGCAGGGGCGGCACGTTCAGGTTCAGCAGGGTTCCGGCCGGCCAGCCCCGCTCGACC